>NZ_CAWNZT010000148.1:0-10936 GCF_963878965.1 Aeromonas sp. HMWF015
GCGGTGAGCCCCATCAGCTCGGAAACCCGCAAGCCGGTGGCGTAGAGCAGCTCCAGCATCGCCTTGTCCCGCAACTCCAGCGGGTCATCCACCAGCGGCGCACTCAAGAGTGCCTCCACTTCCGTTTCGCTTAAATCGGAGGGGAGTTTTTTCGGCAGCTTGGGCCCCTCCAGCAGCACGGTCGGATCGTCGCTGCGCAGCTTCTCGCGGTTGAGATACTGGTAAAAGTGGCGCAGGGCCGACAGGAAGCGGGCGGTGCTGCTGGCCGCAAACTGGTGATCGACCCGCCAGGCGAGGTAGTGCTGGATCTCGTCCATCCCCGCCAGCAGCAGCGAGCTCCCCTGCTCGTCGAGCCAGAGGGAGAACTTCTCCAGATCGCTGCGATAGGAGCTGACCGTGTTGTCAGACAATCCCCGCTCCAGCCAGAGGGCGTCGAGGAAGGGTTCAATCAGGGGATGTGGGTCAGGCTTGCTCATGGTGCGCTGCAATCAGGGGAAAGATGGCCCATTGTAACGCGCCAACTCCTTGGAAAGACAAGGCACTTTCATTGGAAAGATAAGGCTCGTTTGCCACGCCCCTTGCCGGGCGGTGAAGGTCGAATGGCAATCTGCTAGACTGGCGCCCTCCCCTTACGTTACCCATCGTGTTGCCAACATGGCGCAGCCCACACGAGCATGCGAGAACGCGCCAAAAGCAAGCGAGAAAGCGCCAACAGAGAGAAGAGCGATGAAGATTGGTCTGTTTTACGGTTCCACCACCTGCTACACCGAGATGGCTGCCGAGAAGATCCGCGCCCTCATCGGCCCCGAGCTGGTGGATATTCACAATATCAAGGATGTCTCCCTACGCCTGATGGAGGATTACGAGATCCTGATCCTCGGAATCTCCACCTGGGATTTTGGCGAACTGCAGGAGGACTGGGAGTCCCGCTGGGAAGATATCACCGATCTCCATCTGGAGGGACGCATCGTCGCCCTGTTTGGCCTCGGCGATCAGCTCGGTTATGGCGAATGGTTCCAGGACGCCCTCGGCATGCTGCACGATCAGCTGGTGCCAAAAGGGGTCAAGCTGGTGGGCTACTGGCCCAACGAAGGGTACGAATTCGATGCCTCCAAGGCACTGATCGACGATGGCCGTCACTTCGTCGGGCTGGCGCTGGACGATGCCAATCAGTATGACCAGACCGATCCGCGCATCGAGCAGTGGGTCGAACAGATCCTGAGCGAAATCCACGCCCTGCTCTGATCTTTCCCACGTTTTGGCAAAACAACCCTGAGCGCCTGGCCCTGGCCGCCGGGCGCAGTTATCGTACCGATTTTCTCAATCGGTATCATCGCATGACGCTATAGCGACTTTTTTGTGCTGGTCTGCAACAATGGACTCGACATCCCATAACAATCAGAGCCGGATGTCGGAAGCAAACGGACAGACCAGAAAAGGATATTCTATGACCCCATTCTCCCTGTTGGCCCCCGCCATCGCCCGTGACGTGCTCGATCACGCGCTGGCGCTGGGTGCCGATTTTGCCGAGCTGTTTGTCGAGCGCAAGCGCCGCAGCCAGCTCAGCCTGCTCTCCAGCCAGATAGAGAACATCAGCGGTGGCCTCGATTTCGGCATCGGCGTGCGCCTCTGTTACGGCCACAAGGTGCTCTACGGCTACACCAATCTGGCCAGCCGCGACGAGCTGCTGCGCATCGTCACCCTGCTGGCGGCCAAAGACCGCCGCGACCCCGTGGTGACCGCCACCGCCTTCGATTTCACCCGCCTGACCGATCGCAACCCGGTGGCCCTGCCCCTGTCGGCAGACAAGCTGCTGGAGCAGAAGATCGCCTATCTGCACGCCATGGATGCGGCGGCCCGTGCCGAGAGCGACAAGGTGAGCCAGTTCTCCGGCAACGTGCTGGGCTGGGAGCAGGAGGTGGAGATCTTCAACAGCGAAGGGTTGCAAGTCGCCGATCGCCGCCACTACAACCGCATCATGGCCCAGACCATCGCCCGGGAAGGGAGCGAGCAGAGCGTCGGTTACGAGGCCCCCGGCGCCCTGATGGGCTGGGAGCATGCCGATCGCATCGATCCGCGCGAGCTGGCGCTCACCGCCACCCGTCAGGCACTGGTGAAACTGGGCGCGGCTCCCTGCCCGAGCGGCACCCTGCCGGTCATCATGGAGAACGGCTTTGGCGGCGTCATCTTCCACGAAGCGTGCGGTCATCTGCTGGAGACCACCTCGGTGGCCAAGAAGGCGTCGGTGTTCCACGACAAGATGGGCCAGCTTATCGCCAATCCGGTGGTCAATGCGGTGGACGAGGGACTGCAAGGCAACGCCTGGGGCTCCATCAACGTCGATGACGAGGGGATGGCGACCCAGCATACCCAGCTCATCAAGGATGGCGTCCTGACCGGTTTTCTGGTGGACAGAATGGGAGCCCTCAAAACAGGCTACGCACGCACCGGCTCTGGGCGGCGCGAATCCTACAAGTACGCCCCCACCTCGCGCATGCGCAACACCTATATCGAACCGGGCAACCACAGCCTCGACGATATGCTGGCCACCGTCGAACATGGCATCTACGCCAAGAAGATGGGGGGCGGCTCGGTACAGCCCGGCACCGGCGAGTTCAACTTCAATGTGCAGGAGGCCTACCTCATCGAGCACGGCAAGATCACCAAACCGCTCAAGTCGGCCACCCTGATCGGCACCGGCCCGCAGGTGCTGAAAGAGATCTCCATGGTGGGCCGCAATCTGGCGCTAGCTGCTGGCATGTGCGGCTCGGTCTCAGGCTCGGTCCCCACCTCGGTGGGCCAGCCGGCGCTAAAAGTAGACAATATTCTGGTGGGAGGGAACGCCTGATGAGCACCATCGACATGAATCAACTGCTCACCCGCCTGCTGGATAAAGTGGCCGACCTCGGCGCCGAGGCAGACATCATCGCCAATCAGGAGAGAGCCTTCTCCCTCAAGGCAGACAAGGGCGAGCTGGGTGAATACAAGGTCACCAGCAGCCAGCAGCTCGGCATTCGCCTGATCAAAGAGGGTCGAGTCGGCATCGCCTACTCGGAATCCCTCGATGAGCTGGCGCTGGATGCCATGCTGCAGGATGCGCTCGATGCCAGCCGCTTTGCCAAGGTGGATCCGGATCAGCGCATCTCGGTGGCCAATAGCCGGATCACCACAGATTGCGCCGAGATCAACCAGCCCGATACCACGCCGGTTGAGGAGAAGATCGCACTGGCCCTGCGCCTGGAATCTGACATGCTGGCCATGCCCGATGTGAGCGGCGCTCCCTACAACAGCTTCTTCGAAGGGGAGAGCCAGCTCTGGCTCGCCAACAGTCAGGGTACCCTCTGCCAGCACGGCGAGTTCAGCGTCGGCTGCTACACCTCGGCGCTGGTGGAACGGGATGGCCGCCAGTCGATGCACTCGCAGGGGCAGTATGGCCGTCGCTTCGACGAGCTGGATAGCCAGACCCTGATCGAGCAGATCTACGCCATCGCCGATGGACTGCTGCCCGGTGAAGCGGTGCCGAGCGGTCGCTACAGCGTCATCTTCAGCACCAACTGCTTCGCCAGCCTGTTTGGCTGCTTTCAGGGCGTGCTGTCGGGCAAGTGGGCCCAGCAGGGGATCAACCCCTGGCGCAGCAAGGTCGGCCAGAATGTGGCGTCACGCTGGCTCACTCTGGAGAGCAGGGTCTATATGCCGTGCGGCATGAACATCAAGGCGTTTGATGGCGAGGGGGCGGCCAGCTCGGATCTGCTGCTGATTGGCGAAGGGGAGCTGAAGACCCTGCTCCACAACAGCGCCACGGCCCACCACTTTGGTGTGGCCAGCAACGGCTCGGCCGCCCGCGGTGCCCGCAGCGCCCTCGATGTGACCGCTCGCCACCTAGTGTTTGGCGCGGGCCCTCACTGTGAAGCGGAGGTGCAGAGCGGCGACTATCTGGAGCTGGTCAAGCTGGATGGCCTGCATTCGGGTGCCGATGCGGTGAGCGGTGACTTCTCCTTTGGCGCGTCGGGCTTCCTCTGCCGCGATGGGGTGCGACTGCAGCCGGTGCGCGGCATCACGGTAGCAGGCAACTTCTACCGCCTGCTGGGCGAGCTGGAAGCGGTCGGTGACACCATGCACCACAACGACAGCAAGGGCTTCTACGCCCCGCAGATCCGTTTTGGCGGCCTCTCCGTCGCGGGCAAGTAAACGCCCCGACGAAATCTGCAAGCAAGAAAAAGGCGCCTGATGGCGCCTTTTTGCTCGTTATCTCATCCGCATTGATGGCATGACTCAGGGCGAGAGCGGCTCGCGGTGATATTCGGCGCAGCCACATTCGGGGCAGGTATCGAGCTGCTGGGGGTGCAGCACGGTATGGCGCCAGCCACACTGGTCGCACACCATGACCCCCAGCCCCACCCAGTCACCCGCTTCGTAAACACCCTTGTGCTCCAGCTCATCGGCCAGCTCGCGCCACTCCACCTGGGCGCGGTCGGTCACATCCGCCAGCCAGGACCAGGCGGTGTCTTTGAGGGCCAACATAAAGGCAGACTCTTCCACCTGCGCACTATCGTCATGGCGCCCCTCGTCATAGTTGCCCAGATCCCGCTTCACGTACTCGGCGATGAGCGCCAGTTCGTCCTGAGTGAGGTCACTTGCTGCCTCCAGATAGGCCTGCACCTTGGCAATCATCCGGTTGAGGCGCTCCCCCTGGAACTCTTCAGTCTCTTGCCACTGTTTTTGCAGCTCGGCAATGAAGGCTTCGTACCCTTTTTGACGTTTGTCCATGGCTCTAACTCCTCTACTAAACCCTGATCTGGCCCGGCTTAAGGCCCAAGGGACGCTGGCGGTTGTTGCCGCCGCAGGATATGGGTATTCTATTGCGATTTCCCAGCTGATTTATCTATTCATTTCACAGATCCGGATGTCACCAATGCAAGAGCAATACGTTCCCCAATTAATCGAACCAGCAGTGCAAAAGCACTGGGATGCCAAGAAAACCTTCAAGGCCGTGGAGAAGGTAGACAAGGAGAAGTTCTACTGCCTGTCCATGTTCCCCTATCCGTCTGGTCGACTACACATGGGGCACGTTCGTAACTACACCATAGGTGATGTGATCTCCCGTTATCAACGCCTCAATGGCAAGAACGTGCTGCAACCCATAGGTTGGGATGCATTCGGTCTGCCGGCCGAGAACGCCGCAGTCAAAAACAATACCGCTCCGGCGCCCTGGACCTACGAAAACATCGAATACATGAAGAACCAGCTGAAGATGCTGGGTCTGGGTTATGACTGGGATCGTGAAGTCACCACCTGCAAACCGGATTACTACCGCTGGGAACAGTGGTTCTTCACCAAGCTCTACGAGAAGGGTCTGGTCTACAAAAAGACCTCCTCCGTAAACTGGTGCCCGAACGACATGACAGTGCTGGCCAACGAGCAGGTGGTCGACAACTGCTGCTGGCGCTGTGACACCCCGGTGGAGCAAAAAGAGATCCCCCAGTGGTTCATCAAGATCACCGACTACGCCGAAGAGCTGCTCAACGACATCGACAATCTGGAAGGCTGGCCAGAGATGGTCAAGACCATGCAGCGCAACTGGATTGGCCGCTCAGAAGGGGTCAACATCAGCTTCGCCATCGAAGGTCAGGCTGAGCAGCTGGAGGTCTACACCACCCGTCCGGACACCTTCATGGGCGTCACCTATGTCGGTATCGCCGCTGGCCACCCGCTGGCCCTGCAGGCCGCCGAAAACAATCCGGAACTGGCCGCCTTTATCGAAGAGTGCAAGAACACCAAGGTAGCCGAAGCCGAACTGGCCACCATGGAGAAGAAGGGCATGGCCACCGGCCTCTACGCCATTCACCCGCTGGATGGCCGCAAGGTACCGGTCTGGGTCGCCAACTTCGTGCTGATGAACTACGGTACCGGCGCCGTGATGGCGGTTCCGGCCCACGATCAGCGTGACTTCGAATTCGCCACCAAATATGGCCTCGACATCAAGGCGGTGATCAAACCGGTTGATGGCGACGTCGACGTGAGCGAAGCGGCTTACACCGAGAAGGGCGTGCTGTTCAACTCCGGCGAGTTTGACGGTCTCGACTTCCAGGGCGCCTTCGATGCCATCGCCAGCAAGCTGGAAGGGCTCGGCAAGGGCAAGCGCACCGTCAACTACCGTCTGCGTGACTGGGGTGTCTCCCGTCAGCGTTACTGGGGCGCCCCCATCCCGATGCTGACCCTGGCTGACGGTACCGTAGTGCCGACGCCGGAAGACCAGCTGCCGGTGCTGCTGCCGGAAGATGTGGTGATGGATGGTATCCAGAGCCCGATCAAAGCCGATGCCGAGTGGGCCAAGACCACTTACAACGGTCAGGAAGCGTTCCGCGAGACCGATACCTTCGACACCTTTATGGAGTCCTCCTGGTACTACGCGCGCTACTGCTCCCCAGACTACGACAAGGGCATGCTGGATCCGGCTGCTGCCAACCACTGGCTGCCGGTGGATCAGTACATCGGCGGTATCGAGCACGCCTGTATGCACCTGCTCTACGCCCGCTTCTTCCACAAGCTGCTGCGTGACGCCGGTCTGGTCAACAGCGATGAGCCGTTCAAGCGTCTGCTCTGCCAGGGCATGGTGCTGGCCGACGCCTTCTACTACAAGGACGAGAAGGGCGGCAACGTCTGGGTCAGCCCGACCGACGTCAGGGTAGAGCGTGACGAGAAGGGTCGCATCACCAAGGCCATCGACAACGAAGGCCGTGAGGTAATGCACTCCGGCATGACCAAGATGTCCAAGTCCAAGAACAACGGCATCGACCCGCAGCTGATGGTCGAGCGTTACGGCGCCGATACCGTCCGTCTGTTCATGATGTTCGCCTCCCCGGCAGAGATGACGCTGGAGTGGTCCGACTCCGGCGTAGAGGGTGCCCAGCGCTTCCTGCGTCGCCTGTGGCGCGTCACCTTCGAGCACGTCTCCGGTGGCGCCGTTGCCGCTCTGGATGTGGCTGCTCTCACCAACGAGCAGAAAGCGGTACGCCGTGAACTGCACAAGACCATCGCCAAGGTGAGCGATGACGTGGGTCGCCGTCAGACCTTCAACACCGCCATCGCCGCCATCATGGAGCTGATGAACAATCTCTCCAAGCTGGGTAGCGACGAGCAGGACCGCGCCCTGATGCAGGAAGCGCTGGAAGCCGTGGTGGTCATGCTCTACCCCATCACCCCGCACATCGGCTTCGAGCTGTGGAAGATGCTGGGCAAGGGCGACGACATCGATCACGCAGCCTGGCCGGTGGCCGATGAAGCGGCCATGGTCGAGACCGAGAAGCTGGTGGTGGTGCAGATCAACGGCAAGATGCGCGGCAAACTGACCGTGCCGGCCGAGATCAGCCAGGCTGATGTCGAGAAGCTGGCGATGGCCGATGCTTCCGTGCAGAAGTTCACCGACGGTCTGACCGTGCGTAAGGTGATCTATGTACCTGGCAAGCTGCTCAATATTGTCGCTAACTGATCGGTTGCCAACTGATGTCATACCATTTGGCGACCTTGGCTGACTGTGTGGCCACTCATGGGTAACGACGTACCGGCCCATGACAGCTCAACATTGTCGCTAACTAATTGGCTGCCAACTGATCATTGCCAATCTGTGACAGCAAACGGATGATAACGGCGGGCCCTGCGCCCGCCGCTTTCCCTTAATGCAAAGAGGATTTTCTATGGGCACCATCTTCACCCGCTGGATGGCCATCGTGCTGGCTGGTCTGCTGCTGCAAGGCTGCGGCTTTCACATGCGCGGCAACGGCATTCCGAGCGAGCTGATGACCATGAAGGTCGTGGGCGACAACAAGAGCGACTTCTACCGGATGGTTACCACCCGTCTGAAGGCCTCTGGCGTGACCCTGGCCGACAAGGAGGGCATTCCGGTGCTCACTCTGGGCGGCGTAGGCAGCACCAGTCAGGTCGCCTCGGTCAACGCGCTGGGGACGGACACCGAATATGTGCTGGGCTTTGGTACCCAGTTCACCATCTCGGTACCGGGCAAGCCGACTCAGGTCTTCCCCATCAACTTCAACCGCAGCTTCCTCAACAAGCCGGATGCAGCGCTCGCCTCCTCCCGTGAGCAGGAGCAGCTCAACCGCGAAATGCAGGAGCAGGCGGCCAATCAGGTGATCCGGCAGTTGAGTCAGGTCAGCTTCTGATGCGGATTTACCCTGAACAATTTGGTGACCACCTCAAAGCAGGGCTTCGGCCCTGCTATCTCGTTTTTGGCGACGAGCCCCTGTTGCGACTGGAGGCCATCGATGCCATCCGTCAGGTCGCCCGCAAGCAGGGTTTCGATGAGCGCCACACCTTCGTGGTGGAACAGGGGCTGGACTGGAATCAGGTCTACGATGCCTGTCAGGCCATGAGCCTCTTCTCCGCCCGCCAGATCATCGAGCTGGAGCTGCCCGCCAAGGTGGACAAGGATCTCGCTGCCCGCATCAGCGAGATCGGCAAACAGCTTCATCCCGACCTGCTGCTGGTGCTGAGTGGCGGTCGCCTCAACCAGACCCAGATGAAGGCGGCCTGGTTCGACAAGCTCTACCAGATTGGCACCTATGTGCCGGTCAACCATCCGGAGCCCAAGTTTTTCCCGCGCTGGATGAGCGCCCGTTTTGCGCGTTTCGGCCTCAAGGCGCTGCCGGATGCCATCAACTTCATGTGCCACTCCTACGAGGGCAACCTGCTGGCCGCCAGCCAGGAGATCGAGAAGCTGACCCTGCTCTCGCCGCCCCAGCCCATCAGCGTCACCTATCTGCAAGAGACCATTATCCGCCACGCCCACTTCACCCCGTTCCAGCTGGTCGATACCCTGCTGGAGGGCAAGGTGAACCGGGCCCAGCGCATTCTGGCCGCCCTGCGGGCCGAAGGCACCGAGACGGGGATGCTGGCCTGGACCCTCTGCCGCGAGCTGGAGCAGCTGACCGAGCTGTCGCTGGCGATGCGCAACGGCCAGCCGCTGGGGGAGCACTTCAGCCGCCTGCGCATCTGGCAGAGCCGCCAGCAGCTCATTCAGCAAGCTCTGACCCGCCTGCCGTTTGCCAAGTTGCAGCAACTGTGGCAGCTGATGGCCCAGCTGGACGATGCCCAGCGCCGCTTCGATACCGAACAGGCGTGGCTGATGCTGCAGACCATTGCCCTCGGCTTTCGTGATGGCACCCCGCTGCCGCTGGTGATGGAGAGCAGCCCGTGCTGAAGGCGCCCATTGGTCTGCTGGGGGGCACGTTCGATCCTATCCATATCGGTCATCTGCGCCCGGCCATCGAGGCGCGCGATGCCCTCGGGCTGGCCGAGATGCGGCTGATCCCGAACCATATCCCGCCCCACCGCGCCAATCCGTTCTGCTCCAGCGAACAGCGCCTTGCCATGGTCAAACTGGCGGCGGCAGAGAACCACCACTTTGTGGTGGATGAGCGGGAGCTGAGACGGGACAAGCCCTCTTACACCATCGATACCCTGATCGAGCTGCGTCATGAACTGCCCGATACGCCGCTCTGTTTTCTGATGGGGATGGATTCCCTGCTGAGCCTGCCAAGCTGGCACCGCTGGCAGGAGCTGCTCGACTACGCCCATCTGGTGGTGAGCGTACGGCCGGGCTGGCAACCGGATTATCCGACCGAGGTGGCGCAGCTGCTGGCGCGCCATCACACCACGGATGCCAACGCGCTGCATCAGCGTCTGGCCGGTCATATCTGGCTGGCGGACAACCAGCCCATCGAACTGTCAGCCACCCGACTGCGGGCCTTGCTGGATGCGGGGCAAGACACCCGCTACCTCTTGCCCGAGTCGGTTGCGCACTATATTGATCAACAGGGGCTCTACCGCGCCAACCGCCGCTAACCCCTGTCGTAATCCCGCCCCACCCGATGGGAAACGGGAGTGACCATGATATAATCCGCCGCCCTGACGCAAACGCTGCGCGCCGGAATACAGGAGAGACTCATTGCAAGGCCAAGAATTGCATGCCTTTATCATCGACAAGATCGATGACATGAAAGGCCGCGACATCATCACCCTCGATGTTCGCGGCAAATCCAGCATTACTGACACCATGATCATCTGTTCCGGCAACTCCAGTCGTCACGTCAGCGCCATTGCCCACCATCTGGCCAGCGAGGCCCGCCACGCGGGTCTGGATCTGCTGAGCGTGGAAGGGCAACTGAGCGGTGAATGGGTGCTGGTAGATATGGGCTCGGTGATCGTGCATGTGATGCAGGATGAACATCGTGACTTCTACCAACTGGAAAAGCTGTGGAGCGGTGCCGCTCAAATGAATACGCAATAAGAGCACAAGTGTAACGACCATGAAGATCCAGTTGATTGCGGTGGGCACCAAGATGCCCGCCTGGGTAGAGCATGGCTTCGAAGAGTATCGTCGCCGCTTCCCCAAAGACATGCCGTTTGAACTCGTCGAGATCGGCGCAGGCAAACGGGGCAAAAATGCCGACATTCCCCGCATCCTGCAGAAGGAAGGGGAAGCCATGCTGGCGGCTGCGGGGCGCTCGCGCATCGTCACCCTCGACATTCCGGGCAAGCCTTGGACCACGGAGCAGCTGGCTACCCAGCTGGAGGCGTGGAAACTCGATGGCCGCGATGTGGCCCTGCTGGTAGGCGGGCCGGAAGGTTTGTCCCCCGAATGCAAGGCTGCCGCCGAACAGAGCTGGTCACTGTCACCGCTCACCCTGCCCCATCCGCTGGTGCGGGTGCTGGTGGCCGAGAGCCTCTATCGGGCCTGGAGCATCACCACCAATCATCCATATCATAGAGAGTGAGCCATGCGTCTCTGGAGTCTCACCGCTCATATTCACCCCTATCACAGAGAGTGAACAATGCAGTTCCTGCTCTTATTGCCCCCAAGGGTCTTGAGGTAAAGGCATGCTGAAACAACGCATCGAAATGCGCGATCACAGTGCCGAGG
>NZ_CAWNZT010000149.1:0-16937 GCF_963878965.1 Aeromonas sp. HMWF015
GGGAGTGACAGGTCGCCAGCAGGCAGTCGTGCACATAGCAGAGCAGGTCGGCGGCGCGATCGGGCAGGGTCATGGCCACCAGCAGATCCGCCAGATTATGGTGAGCCACAACCAGCGCAGCCACCGCCTCATCGGCGTCATGCCACTGCACCAATTGCTGACGAGCCAGCCAGAGCGCCTGCTGATAATGGGCCAACGCCTGATGATACTCGCCGCAGTCAAACAGCCGGTTGCCCTCTCGGGTCTGCTGTTTCCAGTGACTCATGCTGCTGCCACCTTCGGTCGACTCGACCCACCCCTTCACCCAGGTTGCTGTCATATGCTTCACACCAACAAATGATAATAATTATCATTACATAAGTCATATCCGGGAGACAAGGGGCGTCGGGATCGCAGTAAACAGCCAAAACAGCGCGGCCACTCCTTGGCAAGGAGTGGCCGCTTGAGGCACCGGTCAGTGGATTCGACCGGCCAATGGCAAGTTAACGGCAGGTCAGATGTTGTTGGCGGGCGAAGGCGGGGCGATCCCCAGCAGCATATGATCCATCATCCCTACCATCCGCCCTATCTCGGGCTTGGTGATGGTATCGTTGGCCCCCAGTTGTAGCGCTTTCTGGCGGTTGTCATCGCTCATCAGGGAGGAGAACATCACGATGGGCATCTCCTTGTAGGAGGGGGTGTCCCGCAGTCGCTTGAGCAGGTGCATGCCATCCATGCGCGGCATCTCCACATCGGTGATCACCGCGTTGACAAAGCCGGTCACCGGCATTCTCTCCTCCTGGGCCAGACGATCGAAATCCGTCATCATCTCCAACCCCTCGCCGCCGTCCTTGGCCGTGATCACGTTGTAGCCAGCGGTGCGCAGAGTGGTCTCGATCATCTTGCGGATAAAGGCCGAGTCGTCCACCACCAGAATGGTTTTACCCTGACGCAGTGCCATCATGCGATCGTCGATAAGCACTTTGCGATCCTGGGTGACGTCGTACTTCTCCATGCTGAGCTCGGGGTTGATATCGGCGATGATCTTCTCGAAATCGAGGATCATGATGAGATTGCCATCACGCCTGACCACTGCCACCACGCAGTCGTTCTCCCCCGCCTCCAGAAACTGGCTGGGGGACTCCACATCCTCCCAGGAGACCCGGTGAATCCGGCTGACGCTATCGATCAGAAAACCGTTGGCCATCTTGTTGAAGTCGGTGACGATCACCACCTTGTGGCTGGGGTCAGGGTTGGTCTTGATGCCGAGCCACCCAGCCAGATCCACAAGCGGGATGAGGCGATCCCGCAGGGAGAATACCCCCACCATATGGCGCTGGGCATTGGGGTAATCTGTGGTTTCTGGCACCCGGATCACCTCGCGCACCTTGGCGACGTTGATGCCGTAGTAGGCGATCTTCTCGCGCCCGTCCGGCAGCTGCTTCTTGAGGTGAAATTCGATGATCTCGAGCTCGTTGGTGCCGCTCTCGGTCAGAATGGATTTACGCTCTTCCCCGTCTTTAGCCATCATGGTGACTCTCATGCTCTGGTTGCGCAGGCAGCACTCCGCTGCGGTTTTCCCTCAGTATAGGAATGGAATTCATCCAGCGGCTCGGATCTCGGCAAGATTGCAGCCTTAACCGCTTGATCCCGCAGGCTGGCACGATCGTATCTGCCACTCAAGACAACATTGGCTGATGGTGAAATCCATCATGTACTCACAAGGAGCCTGAGATGAGTGAAGGTGTCGTTGTGGTTGGAGCTTCTGGCGGTATCGGGGCGGCTCTGGTGACACACTGGTTGGCGGCGGGTGTCGGGCCAGTGATTGCCATCAGTCGTCAACCCGCACCTGCGGGCCTCTCGTCGCCAGCTCTGCACTGGCTATGTTGCGATTACAGCGATGAGCAAATGACAGAAGTGGTGGCCCGCATCGCGGAGTTGGCACCGAGACCGCACAGGGTGGTGATCTGCAACGGCATACTGCATCAGGGGGAAATTCAGCCGGAGAAGCGGCTGGAAGCAATCAATCTCGATGCCATGACCCGCCTCTACCAGACCAACGCCTTGCTGCCGCTGCGCTGGATCAGCCAGTTGTTACCGCTGTTTGGCCGCGAGCCTTGCACTCTGGCCGTTCTCAGCGCCCGGGTCGGCAGCATTGGCGACAACCGAGCAGGCGGCTGGTATGGCTATCGCGCATCCAAGGCCGCCCTCAACATGCTGCTCAAGTGTGCCGCCATCGAGCTGGCCCGGCGGGCCCCCGGCGTCAAATTGCTGGCCTTCCATCCCGGCACAGTGGATACCCAACTCTCCCGCCCGTTTCACGCCAATGTACCGGTGGGAAATGTGCAGAGTCCCGAGCTGGTAGCCGGCCATCTGGTTAACCTGATTAACCGGCTGCAACCGGATGGCGAGGTGAGCTTTCTCGACTGGCAGGGCAAACCTATCGAGTGGTAGGGGAGATCAGGAGACGCGCCAGCAGCGCCCGCAGCGCCTTGATCACGGCGGGCTTGCCCGCCAGCTGCAACCTCGCAGCCAGCGCCCCCCACTCTGCGTATTGCCAGATGGTTGCGATCAGCAGATAACGCTCATCCGGGGTGATCTCGGCCAACCGGACCAGATTGCCCGCCAGCCACAGCTGCAAGCTGGACTGGCTCAGTTCGAACGGCTTGTGATGCAGGGCAAAGCACTCAACCTCATCACGCTCGAACTCGCCAAGCTCCGGCGCGGTGACGGTGCTGCCTTGCAGACATTGCCATACCAGCTCGGGATCCAATCCTTTAAGCTCGCCCGCCAGCAGGGTCGGCAACTGGCGAATGAAACGCTGCTGCCACTGAGCCAGCTCGGGCTCATGCTCGGGTTTCAGCGCCTTTAGCAGCAGGGCTGCGTGGCAGCCGCTGGCGGCATCCCGTTGCAGACCAATGCGCAGCACCGTCAGTCCTGCCTTGCGCCAGAAGGGGAGCAGGTCGGCGCTAGCCGAAAAGGCCGAGCCGAGGTAGTCGGTGCCAATCTGGCGATAGTGCTCCTCAAGCTTGCCAAGCAGCAGCGAACCCAGTCCGTGGCGGTGCAGCTCGGGATGGATGGCGATACGCATCACCCGGGCGTAGCTGCGTCCCCCCGCCGTTTTGAAACCGGCATGGGCCAGCAGCGACTGGGGCAGCAGATGGCCACGCGGACGGCGGCGCCCGGCCCAGATCGCCTCGGCCAGTTCAGGTTCGATTTCCCCCTCCCGCGCCACCAAGGCCACCCCCAGCAGGCTCTCATCCTGCTCTAGCAGATGGATGTCGAGAGCCGGGCTCTCCAGCAGGGACCTGAGATCGCTCGGCGTGGTCTGGTAGTGAGCCAGCACCAGCAGGCCGAACAGCTGGTTGAGCAACGCCTCGTCGCTCGCCAGCGCCTCCTGATTGACCAGACGCCAGCTCGGGTTGGTCGGCGACATAGGCGCCACCACTTCGGCATCAAGCCCCAGCAGGCGGAAAATCAGCGGCTCCAGCGGATCGCGCTCACTCCAGCGAATGGGTTCAGAGAGGCGGATCTCCTGCCACTCCGGGGTCTGGCTATCGAGCACCCGCTTGAAGCGCAGGTGAAAACCGCGCCCCGTCCCCTCGTAACCGTGTTCGGTGGTGGCAAACACGATGCGGCTGTGGCGGGCCAGCATGGCCTCGAGCAGCGGGGTCGGAATGGCGGCCGCTTCATCCACCAGCAGCAGATCGGGATTCATCGCCTCGTGTACCAGCCGATCCGGCGAGCAGTAGCTCAGCCCAGTTAGCTGGTCCGGCGTAGTATCTAGCCCGCAAGCGGCGTGGGCAAACAGGGTCGCCACCGTTGCCTGCGAGGGGGCCGTAACAACTATGTTCAGCGAGGGTTGCTGGCGCAGCAGCTCGGCGGCAGCCAGCCCCAGCAGCGCACTCTTGCCACGACCGCGGTCGGCGCTCAGCACCAGCGGCCGACGGCGATGACCCTGCAACACCTTGTGGATGGCGGGCAGTGCCCGTGCCTGATCGCTGCTCAGCCTGCGCTCGGGCCCAATCGGTTGCCACGGCTGCGAGCAAACCGGCGGATCCAGAGAGAGGGCAGGATCACCTTCCAGCAACCGCACCAGTCGGGCGATAAAGCCGTGGCCGGCACGGCTCGCCTCCTCCGGCTGGGCCACCAGCCGGATCCGGTCAGGATCCGGCCATGAAGGCCACTCTACTCTGGGCGGCGTCAGCAGCAACAGCAAGCCACCGGCGCATAGAGTGCCCGCCAGCGCCCCGAAGGCGTCGGGGTGAAAGCCGCTGAAGGCGTTGAACACCAGCGTGTCGCACTCCTGACCGAGCCGCTGCAGCGCCTTGGCGGCGGGTTGCGGGGCATAACTCTCGAGCCCGGCACCCAGCCAGAAGACGGTCTCGCCGAGCAGGGATTGGGCACGGGCAATGCAGTCGGCCTCCTCCCCCTCCAGCCAGATCAGGCGCCGCTCACCGGCGCGGGCCAGCGCCTCGCGCAGGCTGTTGAGCTCAGGCGGCGTCATGAAGCCTGGCTGTCAGCCGGTTTGCGGGGCTCGAACATGCGATCTCCCATCTGATCGATAAAGGTGTGGGCCTTCTGCACCATGAAACGCTCGGCATCGGCCGGATTGACAAACAGATCGGAGCGGATGAAACGGTGGGTTTGCAGCACACCGTCCAGCTCTTTGGTGATGCGGCCAGCCAACCGATACTGACCCCCTTCTGCCATGGGCTCCGGATAGATGAGATAGCCAGCATATTCGGTGGGAGTGACTTCCGGCGCCTTGGTCGGCTCGCCCCCGAACAGGGCGCTGAACAGTTTCTTGAGCATGGTGATCTCCTTTGGTTGCCAGTATTGTCCCCAAGGGGTTACACAGTGGCAAGCAGGGGATCTTATTACCAATGGTTATTTGCACTACGAACCATTCTCATTTAGATTTCATCTCATTCCACAAGAGGTGACCATCATGTACGTCTGTTTGTGCCGCGGCATCACAGATACCCAGATCCGCAAAGCGGTGCAGTCAGGTAAAAGCGAATTCCGCCAGCTCAAGCAGTCGCTCGAGGTGGGCGCCCAATGTGGCAAATGCGTGCGCATGACCATGGAGATCATTGCTGCCGAACTCGACAAGATGGAGCAGGAGCAACCCGTGCTCTACTACGAAGTGGCCTGATCCGGACACCTCTTTTCTGATGCGACCCGCCAACAGGGTCACCCCTTTTCTCAGGCGAGCTGGCTCGCCAGACCTCTTGTTGTCACTTTTCTGGACTAAGCTCTAACGATCGAAGCCTCAGGCACGAACCAAGGAGCACTGTCGATGAAAGGAGATCCCAAGATCATTGCCCACCTCAACAAGGTGCTGGCCAATGAGCTGATTGCCATCAACCAATACTTCCTGCACGCCCGCATCTACGATGACTGGGGCCTCAAGGCGCTCGGGCACAAGGAGTATCACGAGTCTATCGATGAGATGAAACACGCCGACGAGCTGGTCAAACGGGTGCTGTTTCTCGAAGGGCTGCCCAATTTGCAGGATCTGGGCAAGCTGCGTATCGGTGAAACGGTGGAAGAGATGTTGCGCTGCGACCTGTCTCTGGAGATGGATGCCATCCCCGACCTCAAGGTAGCCATCGCCTACGCCGAGTCGGTGCAAGACTACATCAGCCGCGACCTGTTCCAGGAGATCCTGGAGGATGAGGAGGAGCATGTGGACTGGCTGGAGACCCAGCTAGACCTTATCGATCGCATCGGGCTGGAGAACTATCAGCAGTCGCAACTGCATCACGGCTCCTGAACCAGCAGGCCAGCAAGCAAAGAGACCCGCCAGCGCGGGTCTCTTTATTTGGTCCGCCATATTTGAGTCGCATGACCCGAAAACTTTTCGACAGGATCACAGTTAATACGCCCGACACAGCATCTGTCATGGCTTTCGATTAGGATACGGCTCTCTGCCAATAACAATGCTACGGACGATTTCCATGGAACAGATTGCACGCGAGATGGCGCCCCACAAACGGGTGGCACTGGTGGCTCACGACAACATGAAGACCCCTCTGCTGAACTGGGTGATGCGGCGCAAGGAGGAGCTCAAGCTGCACCATCTTTACGCCACCGGCACCACCGGTACCATGCTCGGCAAGAAGGCGCAACTGCCCATCACCTGCCTCTTCTCCGGCCCCATGGGGGGCGACCAGCAGCTCGGCGCCCTGATTGCCGAAGGGAAGATTGACGTGCTGATCTTCTTCTGGGATCCCCTCAATGCGGTGCCGCACGATCCGGATGTGAAGGCGCTGCTCCGCCTCGCGGCAGTCTGGAACATCCCGGTCGCCACCAACGAAGCGACCGCCGACTTCATCATGGACAGCCCCCATATGCGCCAGGCCTTCAGCGTGCAGATCCCGGATTACGCCGGTTATCTCAAGGCGCGCACCGAGTGATCGGCTAACCCGTGATGCAAGAGGGCCGCAACAAGCGGCCCTCTTTAATTGGGAAAATGAATCAGCCAGGGACACAAACCGGCGCCGGCTTATAGCGCGCGGGCGAGGATCCGCGCCACCTGATCCGGGTCGATATCCTGCAGCTCCCCGAGTCCGGTGCGCCCCACCCGCTTGAGGTTGGAGCAGACCGCCGGAATGCAACTTTCGCTGAGGCCATAGTCAGCCAGCCGGGTACCCAATCCCATCTTCTGGAAGAACTGCTCGGTGCGGATAATCGCCTCCTCGATGCGCAGGGCCTTGTCCTCGCGGGTCGAATGCCACACCCGCTCGGCAAACTGGGCCAGCTTGTCCTGCTTCTGGCTCGCCCGCTCACGGAGCAGTGAGGGCAGCACCACCGCCAGACTCTGGCCGTGGTCGAGCCCGTAAAGCGCCGTCAGCTGATGGCCGATGGCGTGAGAGGCCCAATCCTGCGGCACCCCGCAACCGATAAGGCCGTTGAGCGCCAGACTGGCCGCCCACATCAGATTGGCCCGCACCTGATAGTTGGTCGGCTCCGCCAGCGCCTTGGGGCCGTTTTCCACCAGCACCTGCAGCAGCCCCTCCGCCAGTCTGTCCTGAACCTCGCCCCCCACCGGAAAGGTGAGGTACTGCTCGGCGATATGGACGAAGGCGTCCACCACACCATTGCCGATCTGGCGCGGCGGCAGGCTGTAGGTGGTGGTCGGATCGAGCACCGCAAATTGCGGCTGCACCAGCGGGCTTCTGAAGGAGATCTTCACATCCCCCCGGCTCACCACCGAGGTGGGATTGCTCTCGGAGCCGGTTGCCGGCAGGGTCAGCACGCAGCCCATCGGCAGCGCCTTGTGCACACTCGCCTGTTTACCGCAGATATCCCAGGGATCATCCCCCTCGTAGCAGGCGGCCGCCGCAACAAACTTGGTGCCATCGACTACCGAGCCACCACCGACCGCCAGCAGGAAGTCGATGCGCTCGCGCTTCACCTGCGCCACCGCCTCCATCAACAGCTCGAATCTGGGGTTGGCGCCGATGCCGGAGAACTCCTGCCACGTCACCCCTTCCAGCGCCCGGGTCAGCTGCTCATAGACGCCGTTTTGCTTGATGCTGCCTCCGCCATAGAGCACCAGCAGCCGGCTGCCGGGCGGGATCAGTTCGGGCAGGCTGGCGATCTGCCCCTCGCCGAAACAGATACGGGTCGGATTGGCATATTGGAAGTTGTACACGGCGGACTCCTCGACTGGCTCAATGCGCAGACATTGTGCGCCTGTGGGGAGGTGAGGTCAAAAGAGGTGGCAGAAGCTTGCCCATCGGCGGTCGACACTGGCCCATCGGTGCCGACCGGGTAGATCTCAGAACAGCGGCAGGATCAGGCAGTTTTGGCCTCATCTTTGGATGAGCTCTTCTTGCCGGTCAGGCGATCCATCGCCTCCTTGAGCATCGCCTCTCGCTGCTCGTTGAGCGGCTTGCTCTGCTCCGCACGCTCTTCCGGCGTCAGCTTCTTGTTATCGGCGATGGTCTTGAGCTTCTCTTCGATCTCGTTGAACTTCTTGCGATCGAAACCAAGCGCCTTGTCCACCAGCTGCTGCACCACGCCCCCCTTGTCGGAGCTCATATCCAGCGCCGGTGGCAACTTGTTGTTCTTGGCCAGATGTTCGTAGGTCAGCACCTGCTGGGCCTGGCCGGTCATGCGCTGGGTGGAGAGGCTGACCATCTCCTCCCAGCCACCGCCCTGACCGCCGCTACTGGCACTGTTGAGGGTAGCGAGGGCGCGGTTGTTGGAGGCGCTCTGGGCAAGCTGCTGGCTGTAGGGTTTGATATCCATGGGGGCTCCAATTCAGTGCGCATCTGCAGCAATGGGCACAGGCTGATCCGGTCACATGGGGCGTTATGCCCCACCATTATCAATTAAACCAGCAAGTTACAGGCCAACTTGTCAGATAGTGCGAGATCCAGAGATATGGCGGATCTCGCCACGCCCCCCACGCAAACTGGCGTCAGAATCATGACTCATCTGCTGCCAGTTCACGCTGTTTTGGCACATTTTGCCGTCCGCACACCACGACGCCAGAGAAAAGTCAGGAACCGCAGTTCGATCACAAAATAAACAACCACTCGGAAATACAATTTTGGCGCACATCACAACCAGCCAGCCGTGTCATGGATGATCTGTTCGAAAAACCAATAACAGGCAGACCAATCTGCCATGCTCACTCCGCGGCCAGTTCGGAGTTGCAGCCTCCCCACACCTCATCCCCTCGTCTGACTCTCACTCACCGCAACCCTTCGGGTACACCTATGAAAAAACACACCTTGAGTCTTCTCTCCGCCACCCTGCTCACCCTGCTTGGCACCAGTGCCGACGCCTGTACCGGCCTTATCGTCGGCAAGGGGGCCAGCGCCGACGGCAGCGTAATGATCGCCAGAAACGAGGATTTTGGCGTCAACAACTGGAACAAGTACCTCGCCTTCCGGCCCGCGCAGCAGAACGAGGGCAAACTCTGGAAACTGGGCAACGGGCTGGAAGTGCCGATGCCCAAAGCATTTTTCGCCTACTCCGCCATCCACGACTGGGATGCCACCACCAGCGATCCGGCAGGCAAATATTATGAAGAGCGCGGCATCAACGAGTTCAACGTCGCCATCTCGGCCACCACCAGTGCCGAGGTCAACGACAAGGCCCGGAAAGCCGATCCGCTGATCGAGAAGGGGGTCATCGAGGCCATCATCCCGACCCTGATCCTGCCGCAGGTCAAAACAGCCAAAGAGGGGGTCGAGCTGCTCGGCCGCTATGTGGAGCAATATGGCGCCGGTGAGGGCAACAGCCTCTATCTGGCAGATGTGAACGAAGCCTGGCTGATGGAAATTGGCTCCGGCCACCACTGGATTGCGGTGCGGGTACCGGACGACAGCTACGCCATGGTGGCCAACGGTCTGCGGATCCACGGCGTCAATCTCGACAGCGCCGATGTGCTGCACTCGCCCAAGCTGCTGGAGTTCGTGCGCGAGCACAAACTGCTGGATAACGCCGACCCGAAAGATTTCAACTTCGCCAAGGCGTTCGGAGTGATTGCCGATCCCTACAACGTGGATCGGGAGTGGCTCGGCCAAAAAATGCTGACCGCCTCCCACAAACAGGCGACCCGGCAGGCGCAATATCCGCTCTTTATGAAACCAGATGCCCCCATCGCCGTGCCGGACGTGGCCAAGGTGCTGAGCGCCACCTATGACGGCACGTCTCTGGCGGGCAAGGCGGAGCGGCCGATCCGCGTCGATCGCCAGCTGGAATCCCACGTCATCCAGCTGCGCAAGGAGATGCCCAAAGAGCTGCAGGGGCTCATCTGGCAGAGCTATGGCGTGCTGGCCGAATCTGTGATGGTGCCGCTCTACAACACCCTGGAAAACTATCCCCTGCCCTATCGCACCGGCAGCGACAGCTACTCCGATGATTCCGCCTACTGGCAGTTCCGCAGCCTGACTGCGCTGGCCAGCGCCGATCCGGACAAATACCTGCCGCTGCTGCGCGGCGTCTGGAGCAAGGAGAGCAGCAAGCTTTACAAGGAGGTCGCCGTCCTCGACAAGAGCCTGAAGCAGGCCTATGCCAGCGACAAGGCTACCGCCATCGGGCTGGCTGCCGACTACTCCTATGGCCAATTGGAGCAGACCTATCAGATGGCCAAAACGCTGCGCTACAAGCTGATGACGGATCTCACCAAGCGCACCGAGAAGAAGTATTCGCCGGAGGAGTTCAAGAAGATCATGAGCCTGTGACCGGCTCTTCAAAGCAAAGAGGCACCCTTGGGTGCCTCTTCTCATTTCGTCAAACGGGAAGCTCAGCGACGGCTGATATTGAGCGGGCCGAAGGTCTGGGCCACCGGCATGATCTCGATGCTGTTGATGTTAACGTGGGCCGGTTGCTGGCTCACCCAGAGCACGGTATTGGCGATATCTTCCGGCTGGATTGCCTCTACCCCCTGATAGACGGAGGCCGCCTTGGCATCGTCACCGTGGAAGCGCACGTTGGAGAACTCGGTGCCGCCGCACAGGCCCGGCTCCACGTTGGTGACGCGGATGGCGGTACCCGCCAGATCGGCGCGCAGGTTGAGGCTGAACTGCTTCACGAACGCCTTGGTGGCGCCGTAGACGTTGCCGCCCGGATAGGGGTAAGTGCCAGCGATGGAGCCGATGTTGATGACGTGACCGCGATTGCGCGCCACCATGCCCGGCAGCAGCAGGCGGGTGAGCAGGGTCAGACCGCTGATGTTGGTGGCGATCATCTGCTCCCAATCTTCCAGATCCGCCTTGTGGGCCGGCTCCAGCCCCAGCGCCAGACCGGCGTTGTTGACCAGCAGATCCACCTCGCTCCAGGCGGCTGGCAGACTGGCGATAGCGGCGCGGGTGGCCGCCTTGTCCTGCACGTCGAACGCCAGCGGCAGGAACTGCTCGCCCAGCTCGTCAGCCAGCGCAGCCAGCCGCTCGGCACGGCGACCGGTGCCGATCACCTTGTAGCCCGCCTGCACCAGCTGGCGGCTGATGGCTTCACCAAAACCGGACGAGGCGCCCGTTACCATTGCAATCATCTAAACCTCCATATCTACACCGATATTGTTATTTATCTGTTTGAATCTATTCAGATTCATTCATCGCTCAATTCACGTCCGGTCGCCTTGCGCCAGACAAATACCACCAGATGGAGCAGCAACAGGCCCGAGCCACCCAGCGCAAACAGCAGGCCGGTGAGGGCGTTGACCGAGGTGTCGGCGCCGCACCACCACCAGACCAACCAGCCAATCAGGCCGATGACGAAGGTCTGGCCAGCGCAGACCGGACAGCGCCCCAGCTTTGCCCTGATGGCGGTGGCAAGACAGTTGTCGCAGCTCATCCTGCTCCTCGATTCTGCTCGTTCAATATGGTCAGTTGGCCTGCGCAGAGGGCTTGCGAGCCTGAGTGCGAGCCACTCTGCGCCGCTCACGCTCCTCGTCGCTCACCAGCGGCAGCACCAGCCGGTGGGCGTGCTGGTCGCGGCCATAGTAGTCCGCCAGCCGCTGCTGGGGACGAAATCCCAATCCCTGATAGAGCGCCAGCGCCTCTTCGTTGGCGTCCGCCACCTCCAGCCGGATCGCCCCCCAGCCAGCGGCCTTGCCCTCGCGGATCACCTGCTCCAGCAGGCGCCGCGCCCAGCCCAGACGACGCACTGTCCAGCGGATGGCAAGCGCCTGAATGACCAGCCGATCCCAGCCTCTGTGCTCCAGCAGGCAGAGATAGCCCATCAGCTGATGTTTCTCGTCCAGCAGCAACAGGGTGCGCCCCTTGGCGTGGGCCAGCAGATAGTGCCAGCGGCTGCGGCCAAAGGCGACTTCGGGAGGAAAACAGTAGCGTTCCAGATTAACGATGGCGCCCAGATCATCGGTTCGGGCCGCACGTACGGTCAACACGGGGAGTCCTTGTTCGGTTATTTATCCTCAGCACCAAAAATGCGACTTGTATCACAAGTTACCAAGGCGTCATATTAGGCACTGTAACCTCTTGTTTCCCCTCGCGCCATTGTCGTGCTTGTCGGTGCATCGAAGCCCACTGGGGATCCTGCCTGTTCAGGCAGTCTGATCTGTGGAGCCGAAAATATGAATACCTATGTCATCGTCGAAGAGCTGGGCGACTGGCCTTGCCATGCCGATTATCTGCTGACCGCCCGCACCTATCTGCAACATGGCGTGCCGACCACCGGCGGCCGACCCCGCATCATCAACCTCTGCCGCAATCTGGAGCACCTGAGCGCAGGCTACTACTGCTCGCTGCTGGCCCAGGCCCGCGGCCACCACTGCCTGCCGGGTTTGCAGGCCATCAGCCGGCTGCAACCCCAGCAGCCACCGGCCAAACTGTGGCGCAAGGCACAAGGGTGGCTGGCCCAGCAGAGCGAGGATCGGATCCGGGTACGTGCCATCTTCGGCCAGTGTGAACAGAGCGAACTGGCGGGGCTGGCCCGCTACTACTACGGCCTGAGCCAGCTGCCGCTGCAGGAGCTGACCCTCAAGCGCGGCCGCCACGGCTGGTCGGTCCGCCAGCAGCAGAGCCTGTCGCCGCTGGAGCTGAGCCAAAGCGAGAAGGAGCTGATGCTGCACCACGCCCAGGCGCTGGTGGGGACCGATGACGAGGAGCAGGCGGCGCCGCTCTACCAGCTAGCCATTCTGGTGGATCCCGATGATGGCCGTGCCAGTAGTGACGGGCTGGCGCTGGAGCGCTTTATCCGGGCTGCCGCCGTCCAAGGCATACGGGCCGAGATCCTGCCACCGTCGGCCATAGAGCGGCTGCCGGAGTTCGACACCCTCTGGCTGCGTGCCGAAACCGCGGTCGGCCACTACACCTTCGAATTTGCCCATCGCGCCGAACAGCTCAAGATGCCGGTGATCGACAGCTCCCGCGCCATCTTGGCCTGCAGCAACAAGCTCTACCTCTACGAGCTGATGGTGCGCAGCGGCGTGCCCATGCCGCCCACCATGGTGGTCACCCGCCGCGGCCGCCACCATGTGGATGAGCTGGTACAGCGGCTCGGCCTGCCGCTGATGGTGAAGGTGCCCGACGGGGCACAGGGGCGCGATCTGGCCATGGCCAGCGACGAGCAACAGCTGGCCCGCCTGCTGGACGAGGGGCTGGGCCGCTCCGCCCTGCTGCTGGTGCAGAGCCGGATCCCCGCCGAGTTCGACTGGCGCATCGGCTTTCTCGATGGCTCGCCGCTGTTCGCCTGTCGCCGCTACCGACCCGAGCCCGGCAACCGCATTCGCCGCCGCAAGCACCCCCTCGACATGAGCCGGATCGAGGCGCTGCCGCTCAACGAAGTGCCGGAGCGAGTGCTGCAGACCGCCCGCCGCGCCGTCCATCAGCTCGGCAATGGCCTCTACGGTCTCGATTTGCGCCAGCAGGGCCGCGACTGCGTGCTGCTGGAGATCGTCGACAACCCCTGGATCCGCGGCGATATCGAAGACAAGGAGACGCAGGATCTCTACGAGCGACTGGCCCGCGCCTTCCGCCAGCGGCTGGAAAACCGGGGCCAGACCACCGTATAACCACCATGACTTTGTCGCCCACAATGACAGAGAGGGCCTCGCGAAGGGGCCCTCTCTCATATCAAAGCGTGCTGTGGCTGACTTATTGCAGACGCAGGAAACGCCCGCTCAAGGGCGGTATCTCCACCGTTACGCTGCTGCCGCCGATAGCCAGACTCTCGCCGCTCTGCAGATCCACCAGCGCGCTGCCGCTGCGCAGTTTGCCCGTCGGCAGGTTGTAGCTGAGCGCCGTGGTGGAGAGGTTAAGCAGGTAGACTATCTGCTCCCCCGCCGTCTGCTTGATGTCACCATAGAGACTGCCCTCGGCCACCAGCTTAACTCGCTCTCCCTGATAGAGGGCGGGGTGGGCAGCACGCATCGCCAGCAACTGGGCGAGCCACTCTTTCAGCTCGGCCTGTTCGCTACCCGGCACAAAACCGGTGACAGCGGGCACCTTGCCATCGCTGCGGGCCACATGATCGTCGCACAAGCCCTGCGCTGCGCAGTCACCACCAACCTTGGCGGCAAAGCCCGGCACCTCGTCGCCAAACTCCTCGCCATAGTAGAAGGTGATGGGGCCGGAGCGGGCCGCCATAAAGCTGAAGGCTGCCTTGTGGCGCTGCCAGTACTCGGTCGATTTAAAGTTGCCGCGCTCCAGCAGATCGCCAAAACGCACCAGATCGTGGTTGCCCAGCATCAGATTCGGCATGGCGTGATTCGGGTAGTTCTCCACCTTGTTCCAGCTGGCATCGAGCACGCTGGCCCCCTGCCCGCCCTTGCCGGACTCCTCGACCGCCAGCGCCTGCAGGATGCCGTAGCGCAACGGGAAGTCAAAGGCCGAGGAGAGCGCCGGATTGTCACTGCTGCCGTAAGCCTGGGCGCGAATGTCGTCAGCCCCCTTCCACACCTCGCCCACCATGTAGCCGAGAGTGCCCCACTGCTGACCGGCGACCTTGCGCGCTGCGCTGGCCTGCTCCACCTCGCTGCGAATGGCGCGCCAATCATCCAGCCCAAGCTGATAGGCCTGATCGAGGCGCCAGCCGTCGATGCCGTACTGCTCGACCCAGTAGCGGGCGACCTCCTTGAAGTAGGCGAGGCTCTCCGGCTTGCTGTAATCCACCAGCTGGCCGGGATAACCGGCACCGCCGCTGGTGAGGGCTGGCAGACGCCCCTCTGGCGAGGGCTTGCTCACCCCCACCTTGTTGACGTGGCCAAACACCCCGTCGAGGAAGACATAGAGGCCGCGCTGGTGCGCCCCGTCCACCAGCTGTTTGAGCTTGGCATTGCTGCCAAAGTTGGGATCAACGGTAAAAAAGTCGCAGGCGAAGTAGCCGGTGGCATCGAGCTTGTTATCGCCGCCTTGCCCAGCGCAGGAGTCGAACACCGGGGTGAGCCAGATGGCGTTGACGTTGAGACTCTTGATGTGGTCGAGACTGTCGATGATCCCCTGCAGATCGCCGTTGTGCTGGGAGGGGCCATAGCCGACGCCATAGTTGGCACTGCCGTCACCATCGGCAAACGACTCCACCATCACCTGATAGATGCGCAGGTTGCAGGCGGGTTGACCGTCGCCATAGCAGGCACGACTGACCGTGGCGACCGGAGGGTGGGTGACCGGCGGATTGACGACGGGGGGAGCGCCCTCCCCACCTGAACTACCGCTGCCGCCGCAAGCGGCAAGTAACAGGGCGGCCCCGAGCAGGCCGCCATAGCGCAACGTTCCCTGTTTCATTGTTATGTTCCCGCTGTGAGAGCAGGCGTCTGATACGCCTGTTTATCACCATGATAGCGATGCTCATACAGCGGTGTCTGTGACTGAAAACGTTATCTGACTCAACTGGTTAGAGCACACCCGCCGAGGCAAAACGATAGTTGACCGAGAGCCAGTACGAGCGACCCGGCTCGGGGATGCGGCCGCTCTGCTCGTAGCCCAGCCCTGCCTGGCTGGCGTGCACCGACTTGGAGAGGTGCTCGTAGTAGAAGGTGTCGAACAGGTTGTCCACCCCGGCCGAGAGCTGCCACCCTTTGGCAAACTGCCAGGCGCCACTCAGGTTCATGGTGAAGAAGCCCGGAGTCTCGCCCTGATCCTGACCCGCAACGGTACCGGACCAGAGATCTACCCGATCCTGCGCCGCCACCGCGCGCCCCAGCAGGGTGAAACTCAGCGCTTCGTCCGGCTGCCAGCCCAGCGCCAGTTTGCCATCGAGCGGCGGCATCTGGGCCAACGGCTTGTTGTCGCTCTGGTTTTCGCCATAGACCACCGCCAAACCACCATCGAGACGCCACTGCTCGGCAAACTGCCAGCGCCCCTCCAGCTCGCCGCCCCGAGTCTGGGCATCGATATTGCGCACCTTGTTCGACTTGCTGTTGTAGAGCAGGTAGTCCTTGATGTCGGCGCTAAAGAGGGAGAGGGTCAGGTCCAGCTCGCGGCTGCGCAAAGCCAGCCCCGCATCCCACTGACGGCTGCGCTCCGGGTTGAGGGTGAACGGGGTACTGTCCTTGCTGCGCTCCCAGTAATCCGGCGCCCGCTCTGCCTGCCCCCAGGCCAGATAGCTGGACCAGCGTGGCGACCACTGATATTCGTAGCGGCCAAACCCGCTGTTCAGACTCAGGGTATCGCTGTAGAGGGTCTGTTCACCGGCGCCATAACGGGTGGTCTCGACCCTATCCTGCCGGTAACCGCCCTTGTAGCTGTGAGCCCCCTGCTGACGACCCAGTTCGGCGAAGCCGCCCTGCTGCTCGAAACGCAGGGTGCGCTGGCGATCCTTGGTGGCATAGTCGACCCCACTCCGACTGCGGTGCTGATCCCGGTTGCTGTCGAACCCGGCGGTCAACAACCAGTCGGCAGGCAAAGCGATGTCGTTGGCCCAGCGACCGCCGGTGTTGCGGCGATCCGGGTTGGAGAGCATCTTCATGCCGCTGTTTTGCCGCAGGCTGAAGTTGTCCATGATGTGGTCGATGTAGTTGTCCCAGAGGGTCAGCTCGCTGCGCTGCCAGTGAGTGGTGATCTGCTCCTGCTTGAGCTTCAGCCCGAAGGATTCGCGATCAAACATGGGGCCATCCATGGTGCGGTCCGCATAGGCGGCGCGGGCATTGCTGCGCTCGGCGGTGAGTTCCAGCCAGGTGTGCTCCCCCGGCGTCCAGCCCAACTGGGCGGTCCCGTTCTCGCGGCGATAGAAAGAGCGCACCTTGTTACCGTGACCATCGCGGTAATCGTCGCTGTCGGAGTGGGTGAACTGACCGCGCAGATAGCCGTCGGTCGAACCCGCCGTCATATCCACCATCTGATCATCACGGCCAAAGCTGCCATAGAGGGCCGAGGCATCGGCCTTGAGACCCGGCGCGGTGAACTCGGGCCTGTCCCGCTCGAACAGCACGGTTCCCGCCAGGGTGGCCCCCTGCTCGAGGGATTGCGGCCCCTTCAGCACCCGGATCCGGTCAAAGGATTGGGGGAACACATAGGCGGTGGGCGGGTCCATCC
>NZ_CAWNZT010000150.1:0-9290 GCF_963878965.1 Aeromonas sp. HMWF015
TCGCGCCCTGCTGGCCCATCACTACGGGATTGCCCACTGGGACTTGCCTGCCGGTTACCTCTGCCCGCCTATCCCGGGACGGGTGGACTACCTGCACTGGGCTGCCGACCTGCTGGCCGAGAGCGCAGGCCAGCTCCCTACCGGCAAGGGGGTGAGGGTGCTGGATATCGGGGTAGGGGCAAACTGCATCTATCCGCTGCTCGGCTGCCGCGAATATGGCTGGCGTTTTGTGGGATCGGATATCGATCCGGTCTCGGTCAAGGCGGCCACCCTGCTGGCCAAGAGCAACGGACTCGGCAACCAGATTGAGTGTCGTTTGCAGGGTAACCCCAACCATGTGTTTCGCGGCATTATAGGGCCGAAGGAGCGCTTCGCTCTGACGCTGTGCAATCCGCCGTTCCATGCGTCGCTGGAAGAGGCGAGTAAGGGGACGGAGCGCAAGCTGCGCAATCTGGGCAAGGAGGTGACAGGCGCCCCTGTGCTCAACTTCGGCGGCCAGAAGGCCGAGCTCTGGTGCGAAGGCGGCGAGGCGGCGTTTCTGGCCAACATGATTGCCCAGAGCAAGGAGTTTGCCACTCAGTGCCTCTGGTTCAGCTCGCTGGTGTCGAAAAAAGAGAACTTGCCGGGGGCGAAAAAGGCGTTGAACCGGGTGGGGGCGCGTCAGGTACGGGTGATCGACATGGCGCAGGGCAACAAGGTGAGCCGGATCCTCGCCTGGTCCTTTCTGGATGAGGAGGGATTGCGTTGCGGCTGGTCGAGCGCGCGCTGAGTCCCCACCACAAGGCCCGATGAGGGCCTTTTTTCATGATGAGCCCCGCGAATTTCCCCTGCTGGCGGCATCTTTGGCAATCGATTTCCTCATTGGCAGATCGTGCTGGTTTACATGGTGTAAGTAGTTACTTCCGCCTTGGTACAGGTGTACGCCGAGATTTTTTTGCACTTACAGCTGAAACTTTAATAAAATAGGACTGGTTAGACCTCTTTACAGGCATTGAATCAAATAGGGATCGGTAGATGAAAGTTGTCGATTTTCTGAAGCGCAAGCGCGAAATTCTGGCGCAGCACCCCTTTGAGCTCAAGGATTGGCTCTCTCCGGCGATCCGCGACTACTGGCGTGAGTTTCAGCAAAAGGCACATCTTCATCCTTTGCTGGGGCGTGTGCTGGACTTGCAAGCCGAGTCCCAGAGCGAGCAGCAACAGGATGCTGCAACCGTGGCACAAGTAGCCAACGGTCAGCCTGCCGTGGCTCAGGAACCCGCTGTTGAGTTGGGGGCCGAGGCGGCCGAGCTCTATGCCGCCCTGCAGGCTCGCATTGGTGAAGAGACCCATGTCGGCGAGTGGCTGCACGTCAGCCAGCAGATGATCGATCAGTTTGCTGCAGTGACCGGGGATCACCAGTGGATCCACACCGATCCGGAGCGCGCGGCCGCCGAGTCGCCCTTCAAGACCACCATCGCCCACGGCTTCCTGACCCTGGCGCTGCTGCCGCAGTTGACCGGCTCGGTCGATGAGGCCACCCCCGAATTCCCGACCGCCCGCATGGTGGTGAACTTCGGGCTGGATCAGGTGCGTTTCCCGTACCCCATCAAGGTGGACAGCAACATCCGCGCCCGCACCAAGCTTGCCCGGGTCACCCCCATCAAGGGTGGGCTGGAGTTGCTCAAAGAGATCAAGGTTGAGATCGAAGGGATCCGCCGCCCGGGTTGCGTCATCGAGTCGGTGACCCGCATCTACTTCTGAGCTCCCTCATCGGTATGAATGGTGAAACGGGCCCGCTGTCGTGTGTAACGAACAGCGGGCCCGTTTTTTTTGCCTGTTTGCTGCAAGGGGTGAGGCGTCAGCCATAGCGCGCCGACCCCAGCTTGATATGACTCACAAAATGGTGCGCCGTGCAGTTAGCCAGCTCTCATTTTGGCGAGTTGGCCGCGTGAGGCGATAGCATGTTATGCCACTATTGGCTTCTTACTCCCGATCCTGGAGACAATAGTGCCCATCAATAACAAGATTATTCTGCCACTGCTGCTGAGCCTCACCATCCTGCTGATCCCGACCCACTGGATCCCGCTGGAGGGGATCACCGTCATCGAGCAGCGGGTCGTGGCCATTTTCGTGCTGGCCGCCCTCTGCTGGATCCTGGAGCCCATCCCTATCTTTGCTACCTCGGTGCTGATCATCGTGCTGGAGCTGCTGCTGCTCTCCGACAAGGGGCTCTGGTTCATGACTGCCGACAAGGCAGAGCCGGGCTTTGGTGAGCTGCTCAAGTCCACCGAGGTGATGGCGACGTTTGCCTCGCCGGTCATCATGCTGTTTCTCGGCGGTTTTTTCCTCGCCATTGCGGCGACCAAATACCATCTGGACGTCAATCTGGCGCGGGTGTTGCTGCGCCCGTTCGGTCAGGATCCCCGGATCGTCATGCTGGGGCTGATGTTGATCACCGCCACCTTCTCCATGTTCATGAGCAATACCGCCACCACCGCCATGATGCTGGCCATCCTTACCCCGGTGCTGGCGGCGTTCCCCGACAAGGATCCGGCCAAAATCGGCTTTGTGCTGGCCATTCCGCTGGCGGCCAACCTCGGCGGGATCGGAACTCCCATCGGCACTCCGCCCAACGCAGTGGCCCTCAAATACCTGACCGGCGAGCATGCCATCTCGTTCGGTCAGTGGATGGGATTTGCGGTGCCCTTTGTGGTATTGCTGTTGCTGCTCGGCTGGTTTCTGCTGGGGCGCTTCTTCCCGAGCACCCTCAAGCGGATGGATCTCAAGATTGAGGGGCGCTTTATGCAGACCCCTCGCGCCTGGGTGGTCTACCTCACCTTTATCACCACCATAGTGCTCTGGCTACTGGGGGATCTGCACGGCATGAGCTCCTATGTGGTCGCCATGATCCCGGTGGCGGTGTTCCTGACCACCGGCATCATCACCAAGGACGATCTGCACAAGATCTCCCTCGACGTGCTCTGGCTGGTCTCGGGCGGTATCGCGCTGGGGTTGGCGCTGGAGGACTCAGGTCTGGCCGAGCGGCTCATCACCCATATTCCGTTCCACGAATACTCCACGCTGGCGGTGCTGGTCGGCGCCTGCCTGCTGGCGGTGGTGATGGCCAACTTCATGTCCAACACCGCGACCGCCAACCTGTTGTTGCCACTGGTGGCGGCGCTGGCGGTCAGCATGCCGGAGCTGGCCGAGTGGGGCGGCAGCCACACCCTGATCCTGGCGGTCACCATCTCGGTCTCGCTCGGGATGTCGCTGCCCATCAGTACCCCGCCCAATGCGCTGGCCCACGCCACCGGTCTGGTGGAGAGTCACCAGATGGTGCGCATCGGCGTCATCATGGGGTTGGTCGGCACCCTGCTGGCGATGGTATGGATCTACCAGATTGCCGCTTGGGGGCTGATCTAGCGAGCCTGTCGGCCTGAAGCAAAGAGGGGTTGATTTGGATCCTCTTTGCGTGTTGGGGTGGGGGGGCTAGAAACTGGCGCCAAGGCTGAGCAGGTGTCTTAGTTCGCTTTCCCGGGGTTCCGGGCTGCCTGTGTCGACAAGGATGTCAGCATCTTCCCAATCCAGCTCACTCGACCAGGAGAGGCGCAGATGGTCGTTGAAGTAGTAGCGCAATCCTATGCTGCCTTTCAGATCCTGATTACGGGTGAAATAGGGGGAGGCTTGTGCCAGATATTTCAGGTAGCGCCCCTGGCTGAACAGCTCCATTTTCTCCTGCCAGAGGGAGAAAGGTTGGCGATAATCCCAGTTAAAACCGGCGAAGGGGTAGTCAATGACCCGTTCACCCAGAAAAATCTTGGGAACCTCGCTATCTTCACGGAAGTAGAGTCGGCTTAATCCCCCTTGGGCCATCAGCTCCAGTCGGCGGCGTTTGTCGTTCCAGAAGCGGTAGCCAGGCCCCGAGCCATAGTCCATGTAGAGATAGCGATCTTTATCCAGCATGTCATATTCGGCATCGAGTGAGGTGCGCAAGAACCACTGCTGGTTGAAGAAGTAGTCCAGCGTAGGGTTGAGCTGATAATCATGGCTGTCGGTGACGTTGTCAGCGGTCTCATAGGTATATTCACCGGAGAAGCTGTAACGCCAGTCCAGATTGGCCAGCTCGCTTTTCCACTTGAGGTTGACGTTGTTGGTCTGCTTGTCATTCTGTTTGAGTTTGACATTGAGATCGCCGCTGCCGGTCCAGAGCCAGGCGTTGCGTTCATCCTGGTCATCCTCGAACAGCTTGAGCCCACCCTTTGCCGTTTCCTTGGGTTTGTCCTCTTTATCGATGCGCCAGCGTTTGATGGCCTCCCGCTGGACGGTGACTGCGCCGCTGTAGGGCAGGGCGATGCGCACCGACTGTTCGGTCACCTCCTCGATGTTGCCGGTCAGACGATCGCCATTGTTCATCCAGAGAATGTCCTTGGCCCACAAGGAGTGAGAGGCCAACAGGAGTAGGAGGGGCAGGAATTTCATGAGGTAAGGTGACTCCGGTGCGAATCGGGCGCTGGTGACTTAGCCACTGACAAGTTGGCTGCTGATGGGGCGGGGCAGGCCATTTTTGCTCTCCAGCGCCGCCGTCACCTCATCCTGCATCACATCAGGTGCGCTGATAAAGCTCTCTACGGCCGGTGATAGCATCAGCGGGGCGCCATTTTCAAGCTCCTCTTCGGTGCGGGAGAGCGGGGAGTGTACCTCCAGCCAGCGGCGACCATCCGGTTCGATGGCTACCTTGACCGGTTGATTGATGACCCGTACCGGCGTGCCGATCGGCACAATCTTGAACAGGGCCTCGATATCGTCAGGTCGCAGCCGGATGCAGCCAGCGCTTACCCGCAGGCCAACGCCAAAATCCTTGTTGGTACCGTGGATCAGGTAGTCGCGTTTGCCATAACCAAGGCGCATGGCGAACTTGCCGAGGGGGTTCTCCGGGCCGGGGGGCACCACGGCGGGCAGGGTGATCCCTTTTTGCTCCAGCCAGGATTTGCGCACCATGGGGCCGGGCACCCAGGTCGGGTTGGGATTCTTCTCGATGACCGTCGTGGTCATCTCGGGTGTTTCACGGCCGATATCACCAATCCCGATGGGCAGCACGATGACCTCGCTCTTCCCTTTGGGGAAGTAGTAGAGACGCAGTTCGGGCAGATTGATGACGATCCCCTCGCGAGGCACATCAGGCAGCAGCATCTGGGTGGGAAGCGTCAAGCGGGTACCCGGCTTGGGTAAATAGGGATCTACACCCGGATTTGCCTCAAGCAGCGCCAAAAATCCAATTTGCGTATTTTTGCCAACCAGTTCCAGATGTTCATTCTGCTGGATGATGTAATCCTCCAGCTCACCGATAAGGCGACTCCCGGCAGGTGGCAGCGGGTAGCGTTGGGCCTCTGCCGGCGCGGCGCAGAGCAGGATCGCTGCCAGTAGCATGGAAAGGGCGGGCGTTAAGGTTAGGGGCTTGAGTTTCGGCAATCGCATAAGGAGATCCATCAGTTCAATCGGGGCGGAACATCATCAATACAGCCGCCAGGATGGCGCGATTGTTCCTCAATCAGCCCATGATTACCAGCTTGCCGCGCACAAGCAATGATGTGGGGATACATAGGAAACCTGCCAAAATTGGCATCACCCATAAATTTGAGCGCCAAGCAGGAAAAAGAGGCGCCTCCTGGCAATGGGGGAATATCACGATATGGATAATGGCCGGGTGTGCGAGAGGGTTAATGGCGGGTGGATGCAGGGTGGCCTGGCAACGCGAACAGCACGCGCCGCATTGTGAGCCTGCTCCCAGATATCTGATTCAGCCATTTGATATCTAAGAAATTTTTATTGCATCCTCGGCCCTGCTTGGGTAAAACTCTCTCCTCACGGAGAGATGCCGGAGTGGCCGAACGGGATTGACTCGAAATCAATTGTGGCAGCAATGCCACCCAGGGTTCGAATCCCTGTCTCTCCGCCACACACCAAGCCCAACCTATTGATTAGGTTGGGCTTTTTCATTCGCTTTATTTTATGGTATGCCATTCAGTATGCCATTTGATGTTGGCTGCCATACTACCCGAATGGATTACATTGAACATCGATCCAGTCTGGTGTCCACGTATTGATGATGTTTCCCTCTCTTAGTGATTATATCAACCAAGGCAACGTAGCCTTGGCGCTATCCGAGATAGCTCCCGCTAGCTCCGGCCTATTTTCCAATAGGTGTTGACTAAGCAGCTCGATCACCAGCATTGCACTGATCTTGGAGTGAAATGAACCTGCAGTCAGTGGACCTTCCGGTTTAGCTGCAACAAGCAACTGATCAGCCTGTGTCGCGAGCGGACTGCGACTGGTGTTACTGAGTACTATGATGCTAGCTCCATGCTCTTTGCCGAGTTGTACCGCATGAAGCAGGTCTTTGGTCGAACCCGAGCTGGAGACCGCTATCACCACATCCCCCGGTTTCAGGCTAGTCGCGTTCATCGCGGCTCGATGCATATCACTGAACTGTTGGGCGGATATACCCATACGCAGTAAACGATAAGCCAGGTACTCCCCGATAATCGCACTCGCAGCAACACCATAGATCTGGATCTGGCGGGCCTTCTCCAATAGTTCGGCGCTTTGTAAGAGTGCCTGCTGGCTGACCAAGGCCCCAGTATCACGCAATGCCGCCACACTCTCTTCAATTAGAGTGCTGAATGCACCGGTCGCCGATGCTTGAGGTTGGCTGGCTTGTTCCTGCTGGGTTTCCAGAGCCAGCGCCATTTTGAATTCAGTATAGCCACGACAACCCACACCACGGCAGAGGCGAGTCACGCTGGCTTCGCTGGTGCCACTCTCACGGGCAAGCTCGGTGATGGTCAGGTAGAGCACGCGCTGGGGTTGTTCCAGCACGAATTGTCCCAACCGCTGCAGGGTCTGGCTGTATGTGGCGAGTTGATGGCGAAGCAGCAAGAGAACACGTGGTGCTTCTACAGGTTGATTCAATGGGAACTCCTTCGGAGGGGAGAGGATTCAGACTGCCATGATTTTAACGCGATTCACGCTATGAATGTGAGAGCGGTCACGGCATGAAAATAATTATCATGACATTTAAGTTTGATTGGTAAAAATTACCATAAATGTAATTCACTCGTGGAGATTTTTATCATGTCACTGTCCGAGAAGACGGGAAGCAGCCCGTTTTTCGAAAAGGCGCAGCGTTTTGGCAAATCATTTATGTTGCCCATCGCCGTCTTGCCTGCTGCAGGGTTGTTACTGGGGATTGGTGGCTCGCTCTCCAATCCGAACACGCTGGTTGCCTATCCATTCCTTGATGTGCCGTGGTTACAGGGGCTGTTTATGTTGATGGCCGATGCCGGTGCCATTGTGTTTGCCAACCTGGCGGTACTGTTTGCAGTGGGGGTTGCAGTGGGGCTGGCCCGCTCTGACAAGGGGACTGCCGGTCTCTCTGCGTTGCTTGCCTATCTGGTAATGAATGCCAGCATCAGCACCTTGCTCAAGCTCTCCGATACCCTGGCGAGCGGCAATCTGGGAGCGGCAGGTCAAGGGATGGCGCTCGGGATCCAGACGCTGGAGACCGGCGTATTCGGTGGCGTGGTGGTCGGGCTGATGAGCTATTGGCTGCATAGCCGCTATAACAAGGTGCAACTGCCGCAGTTTTTGGGCTTTTTTGGCGGTTCCCGTTTTGTGCCTATCGTCTGTTCACTCGCGGCCATCGTGCTGGGGTGTGTCATGTATGTCGTCTGGCCCCATTTCCAGAAGCTGATCTTCGGGATAGGTGGGCTGGTCGATGCCACCGGTTATCTTGGTACCTTCATCTACGGCTTTGTGCTGCGGATGCTCGGTCCATTTGGTCTGCACCATATCTTCTATCTCCCGTTTTGGACCACCGCACTGGGTGGCAGCGAGCTGATCAACGGTCATCTGGTGGAAGGAACCCAGCGCATCTTCTTCGCGCAGTTGGCTGATCCCAATACGGTGCAGTTCTATGAGGGCACGGCCCGCTTCATGTCCGGCCGTTTTATCACCATGATGTTTGGTCTGCTGGGCGCATGTCTGGCGATTTATCACTGCGCTCGACCCGAGAACAAAAAGCGGGTGGCAGGCCTGCTCATCTCGGCTGCCCTGACTTCATTCCTGACCGGGATCACTGAACCTATCGAGTTTTCATTCCTGTTTATTGCACCGCCGCTCTATGTGTTGCACGCCTTCTTCGATGGTCTGGCATTCATGCTGGCGCACATGCTCAACATCACTATCGGGCAAACCTTCTCCGGTGGCTTTATTGATTTCATGCTGTTTGGTGTGTTGCAAGGCCAAGCTAAAACCAACTGGATGCTGGTTCCGTTGGTGGGCATTCCCTGGTTTTGCCTCTACTACCTTTCATTCCGTTTCATGATCCAGCGCTTCAAGTTCAAAACACCGGGACGCGAAGATCAGCAGGAAGAGACAACGGAAGCTGTCGGCGCCGATCGTGCCAAAGCCATCATCATCGGGCTTGGCGGCGCGACCAACATCAAGGATGTGGATTGTTGTGCGACCCGGTTGCGCGTCTCCGTACATAACGGGGAGAGCGTCAGTGAAGGCCTGTTAAAGCAGACTGGGGCACTTGCAGTGATCACCAAGGGCAATGGCATTCAGGTTATCTATGGCCCGCATGTCACCATTATCAAGAACGAGATCGAGGAGTTATTGGGAGCATGAGTTGTACAATGCTGAACCAGTTCAAAGGCAAGTTAATCGTTTCCTGTCAGGCGCTGGAAGATGAACCGCTTCACAGTGACTTCATCATGGGCAAGATGGCACTGGCAGCAGCCCGTGGTGGTGCCAGTGCTATACGGGCAAACAGCGTGGTGGATATCAAAGCCATCAAGCAGGAGGTCTCTTTGCCAGTCATTGGGATCCTCAAACGGGATTATCCAGGCTCTGATGTCTATATCACCGCAACGATGCAGGAAGTAGATGAGTTAATGGCTGCAGTACCCGAGATGATTGCGATTGATGCCACATTCCATCAACGTCCCGATGGACTGACATTGGCTCAGATGGTGGAGGCAATTCGCGCACGCTATCCACAGTTACTGCTGATGGCCGACATCGCAACCGTGGAAGAGGCACAGCATGCAGAGGTACTGGGCTTTGACTGTATCGGCACGACGCTTCATGGTTACACAGCCGAGACTCAGGGCCACAAGCTTTATGACAATGATTTTGCCTTTCTGCGCTCTGTGCTTGAGGCGGTCAATAAGCCTGTGATTGCGGAAGGGAACGTCAATACCCCACAAATGGCAGCCCGTTGCTTGCAGTTAGGGGCTCATGCCGTCGTT
>NZ_CAWNZT010000151.1:0-2056 GCF_963878965.1 Aeromonas sp. HMWF015
GTTCATGATCCTCGATCACCCCGGCTTCAGAGCCCTCCACCAGCATGGCGTGGATCTCCTCCTCGGTAACGTTGGCGCTGCCGTTCTGGTTGACCCGCAGCAGCCGCAGGCTGGCATTGGTAGAGGCCGACAGCAGCCAGACGAAGGGGCGGGTCAGGGTGGCGAGCCAGTGCATGGGGCGGGCCACCAGACAGGCGATGCGCTCGGCATTGAGCTGGCCGAGCCGCTTGGGCACCAGCTCCCCCACCACGATGGAGAGGTAAGTAACCACCACCACCACAATGATGGTGGCGATCAGGCCACTGCTCTTGGCGGGGAGTCCCCACTCCTGCAACCAGAGGGAAAAGGGCTGGGCCAGCAGGGATTCGCCGTAGATACCGTTGAGCAGACCTATGCTGGTAATGCCGATCTGGACGGCAGAGAGAAAATGGGTCGGGTCTTCGCCCAGTTTGAGGGCAATGGCGGCGGAGCGGTTGCCTTCAGAGGCAAGCTTGCCGAGGCGAGCCTTGCGTGCGGTGACGATGGCGATTTCTGACATGGCGAAGACGCCATTAAGCAAAATCAATCCCAGCAGGATCAATATTTCCATACAGCAACAGCACTCCTTGAGTGGATAAGATCGCTGGCAGTGTAATGAATTTGGCGGCGATGCGCTTGTGAAAGCGGGTGATCCGGCTCGCTAATTTGATGACAACGCTCTGCGGTGGCCGAAAAAGATGGCCGGAAAAGGGAAGGATGACCTCGCCAAACGACGTAATGGGTGAGGCGGGTGCTTGGCGAAGTGGCATTGCATGCAGGATGGAAAAGGGCGGGAAGTCCCGCCCTTGCTTGTCACTTGTCAGGCAACCGTTGTCAGAACTGCTGGAACCAGCGCTGGATCTGGGCCGGATCCTTGCTCTGGGTCAGGGAGAGCATCAGCAGCACCCGCGCCTTCTGCGGGTTTAGAGTGCCGGAGGCCACGAAGCCGTACTTGGCATCATCGATCTCGGCATCCAGGGTGGTGGCGCCGGTCGGCACGCGGGCGGAGCGCACGACACGGATACCGTCCTTGCTCGCCTTGGCCAGGGTATCGAACAGGGTGTGGTAGAGGTTGCCGTTGCCCACCCCGGCGCTGACGATGCCGTCGAACTTGGCATCCACCATCGCCTTGGCCGGCAAGTCGGTGGCGTTGGCGTAGCTGTAGACGATGCCCACTTGCGGCAGCTTGTCGAGCTTGCTCACGTCAAACGGCGTCTTGCTGGTGTGCAGACGGGCCGGGCTGCGCTGATAGTCGATCTTGCCGTTGTGGATGTAACCCAGCGGGCCGAAGTTGGGGGAGGCGAAGGTCTGCACGCCTGTGGTGTTGGTCTTGGTGACGTCGCGGGCATCCAGCACGGTGTCGTTCATCGCCACCATGACGCCACGGCCCTTGGAGGCGGGGTCGGAGGCGGTCACCACGGCGTTGTAGAGGTTGAGCGGGCCATCGGCACTCATGGCGGTGGAGGGGCGCATGGCGCCGACCAGCACCACCGGCTTGTCGCTCTTGACGGTCAGATTGAGGAAGTAGGCGGTCTCTTCCATGGTGTCGGTGCCGTGGGTAATGACGATGCCATCCACGTCATCCTTGGCCAGCAGCTCGTTGACCCGCTTGGCCAGCTTGAGCCAAACCTCGTCGTTCATGTCCTGGGAGCCGATCTTCACCACCTGCTCACCCTGCACGTCGGCCACGTTTTTCATCTCGGGCACGGCAGCGATCAGGGTTTCGATGGCCACCTTGCCAGCCTCGTAGTTGGACTGGGTAGCCGACTGGCCTGCCCCGGCAATGGTGCCGCCGGTTGCCAGAATATGGACGCTGGGCAGGGCCATCGCCATGGGGGAGAGGGTCAGGCCAACGACGGCGGCGAGCAGGGTCTTGCGGATCGGTAGGGTCATGCTGCAAATCCTTATGGTTGGAATAATCGCAGCAAGTTTGCCCGTTTAATAACCCGGGTCTGTGATAAAACTCACCAAAAGACAGGTGAGTACAGATTTTTAACCTGTTTTATACCTATATGGAGATAATTTAACTCGCAGAGAA
>NZ_CAWNZT010000152.1:0-1366 GCF_963878965.1 Aeromonas sp. HMWF015
TGCAGTGCAAAAAGCCAATAAAAACAATGCCAGTCAGGCTTAACTGACTGGCATTAAGGAGAAAGCAAACACTCCCTTCAAAATCCCGCTTACCTGCACCGCCAACGCATTCTGGTAACAGTCATAGCCATCCGTCATCGAGCATTTCACCCCGTACCGTTCGTGTAATGACTGATACACCCCCGAGCAATACTGCACGCCGCGGTCCGAGTGATGGATGAGTTCACCGCCGCCACGCCGTTGCTTCAGCGCTTTCTTGAACGCCATCGCCACCGACTCGGCATGCATTCCTTCGTGCACGTGATGGCCCACTATCTTGCGTGAGTAGGCATCCGTCACCAGGCTCAGGTACAGTGGCCCACTCCTGGCTGGCAGATAAGTGATATCTGCGACCCAGACCTGCTCCGGGGCCACCGGTGTGACCTGCTCTGGCCCCGCCTGGAGCAAGTTGGGATGACTGTAGAAACGGTGAAAACTGTGGGTGGTCTTGTGATACGCCCGCTTAGGCTGCACTAGCAGGCGGTGCTCGGCCAATATCCGAAACAGCCTGTCACGCCCTATCTTGAGCCCGCCATCCTCCTGACCCTGCAGCAGATAATGCAGCTTGCGAGTGCCCACCCGAGGTTGTCGCAGTCGAACCTGACGCACAAAGCGCACCACCTGCAATCCCTGTGCATGGCGCTCGTCGACGACCCGATTGCGCTTTTAGTAAGCCTGCCGGCTTATCCCCAGAAACAGGCAAGCCCTGACAATGGTCAGCCTCTCGACTTGCCGCTGCGAGAGGACTTGCCGGGTCGCTTTTTTACGATGGAGGCGCCGTAGTCATTCTTCAGTACATCGACGACGGCCTCAAAGAACTGGGCCTTCTGACTCATCAGCGCCAGCTGCTGCTCGAGTTCCTTGATGCGCTGTTCGGGCGTCTGGTTGTCAGGGTCAGGCATGGTGATGCTCCTGCCGGCACGCACAGAAGCCCCCTGGCTCCAATCTTGCCGACCATGTTTACGCAACCATACCAGAACAGTGGAGCGGCCCTGAATGCCATAACGCACCTGAGCCTGTTTGTAGGTGAGCTCGCCTTTTTCAATCTGCTCGACCAGCGCCAGTTTAAAAGTCAGCGAGTAATCGCGCTGCGTCCGTTTCACACCTTGTCCCATCGGGTTCTCCATTTATTGGGGGGGAAGGTGTAAACCATATTCAGGACGGGACAAGAGAAATAAAAAAGCCACACCGGTTGGTGTGGCTTTTGTTTAGGGGGTCAACCCGGGTTGCTTAGGGGCGACCGGCCGGGCAGGTGGCCACGTTGACGGCGGCAGTGCTGCCACCGTGACGACCTGATGTGCTCACCTCATTGCGTACCAGCGGCGGG
>NZ_CAWNZT010000152.1:1376-2122 GCF_963878965.1 Aeromonas sp. HMWF015
GCCAGCAGGCCAGCACCGTGAGCTACCTGTTTGGTAACGACCGGAGTCTCTTCCACCGCAACGGCAGCGACAGGAGCTGGGGCTTCGACAACCGCAGTTGGCATCTCGACGGCAACCGCTACAGCCTCCACAGCAGGAGTGCTGACAGCAGGGGCCTCTTCAACAACCGGAGCAGTTTCAACGACTTCAGTGGCAGCCATGTCGGCAACCGGAGCGGCGACAACGGCAACTTCCGGCTCTGCTGGCACCTCGACCTCAGCGACAGCTTCAACAACCGGGCTAGCGGTCACATCGGCTTGAGTTGCCTCAACCTGAACAGCAGCCTGCTCGGCAGCTTCTTCAGCAACGGCTTCGACAACCACATGCTCGGTCAGTGCAGCAGAGGCTTGCAGGGCAGCTGCGACGGCTTCAGCGCTCGGGATGGTAACAACAGGCACTACCGGCTCTTCAACCTGCGCTTTGGCAATATCTGCCTGGGCTGCGGTGGTCAGAGTGGTGGTATCTTGCTGTTCTTCGTCACGCTGGCTGCGGGCATCTTCGTTGATGCGCTTGCGGCGCTGACCTTCGATACGCTGGCTGCGCGGAGTGCGGCGTGAACGGCGCTGGCCTTCACTCTGCTCTTCCTGCTCGTTACCCACGGTGGCATCGATCACTTCAGCTTGCGCTGGTACTTCGTCAACCGGCAAGGCAGGGGTGTCAGCAGCGGCGACATCGACGCGGATCTGCTTGCGCAGTTGACGACGTTC
>NZ_CAWNZT010000152.1:2132-2491 GCF_963878965.1 Aeromonas sp. HMWF015
AACGGCGTCTACCGCTTCAACAACGACTTCGGCGCGCGGCTCACGGGGTGCTCGAGGTTCACGGGCCGGACGTGGTGCACGTTCCTGGCGCGGTTCGCGAGGCTCGCGCTCCTGACGGGGTTCACGTTCCATGCGCTGTTCGCTGCGCACTTCGCCACGAGCTTCACGCTCCTGACGAGGCTCGCGCTCTTTGCGGGGACGGCGATTGCGGTTTTCACCAGCTTCGCGGTTGCCACCTTCACGCTTCTCGCCTGCTTCCGCATTGTTGCGGTTGCCACGGTTGTCGTCACGACGAGGACGCTGACCACGGCCACGACCTTCTTCGCGCTGATGACGTTGACCTTCATCCTTGCGTGCTT
>NZ_CAWNZT010000153.1:0-1524 GCF_963878965.1 Aeromonas sp. HMWF015
GCATCTATACGACACTTCTCGCAAGTTTCTGGAGTTTCGCATTCCGGATCAGAGTTTTCGCAACATAGCACCAGGCCAGTTTGCCGAGTTTTATGTAGATGCCTATCCAGGGCGCATCTTTCGGGCACGGGTGCACTCAGTACTTACTGGTACGGGGGAGGCCCAGATGAGTGTTGCGCAAGGGGATCAGGATGTACGGCAGCATGTGGGCAACAACATGTCGAGCCATGGCCGGACAGTGGTGCTCGACATGCTGGTGCCGGATGGTGTGGACTTGCCAATTGGGGCAACCGGCTCAGCCTGGATTTCGGCACATAAACCCCATCCGCTGCTTGGCTTTATCGACATCATCGGTGCCGCCACCGTGCGTCTAAAGGCGATGAAGGCCTATCTGTTTGCGATGTAACGGACCGACATAAAAAAGCCCCTCCGTGAGGGAGGGGCTTGGTGAGCGAGACCGCAGTGGTCAGGCCCGTTTCTCCGAGCGGCGCATGATGAGCCGGAAGAAGAGCGGGATAAAGAAGATGGCGATAAAGGTGGCCGCCAGCATGCCGCCGATGACCGGCCAGCCGAGGGCGTGACGGCTTGCGGCACCGGCCCCGCTGGAGGTGACCAAAGGCACACAGCCGAGGATGAAGGCGAGCGAGGTCATCACGATGGGACGGAAACGCAGGCGCGCCGCCTCCAGTGCCGACTCGATGAGGCTCATCCCCTCTTCGTGCTTCATCACCGCGAACTCCACGATCAGGATGGCGTTCTTGGCGGCAAGGCCGACCAGGGTCACCAGCCCGATCTGGAAGTAGACGTTGTTGGTCAGCCCCACCAGCCAGGTGGCGAGCAGGGCACCGAACAGGGCGAACGGTACGGCGGTGATCACCGCAAACGGCAGGCTCCAGCGTTCATACTGGGCAGCCAGAATCAGGAAGATCATCACGATACCGAAACCAAAGGCCATGCCTGCGCTGCCTGCGGCCGCTTTCTCCTGATAGGCGGAGCCGGTCCACTCCAGCTTGGCGTCGTTGCCAAGAGCCTCATTGGCGACCTCTTCCAGCGCGGCGATGGCTTGACCCGAGCTGTAGCCAGGGGCGGGCTGGGCCATGATCTTGGCGGCCTGGAAGATGTTGAAGCGTTCGACCAGTTCGGGGCCGGTGGCATCACGCACCGTCACCAGACTGCTGAGCGGGATCATCTCCCCCTTGTCGGAGCGGACATAGACGTTGCGGATGTCGCTCTTCTTGGCGCGATAGTCTGCCTCGGACTGCAACTGCACCCGGTAGGTACGGCCGAACTGGTTGAAGTCGTTGACATAGACCTGGCCGAAGGTGGCCTGCATGGTGTCGAACACCGCGTTGATCGGCAGCCCAAGCGCCTTGGCTTTTTCGCGGTCCAGGTCGAGATAGACCTGCGGCACGTTGGCGCGGTAGGTGCTGGTGACGCTGGCAAACTCCGGGCGCGCCTTGGCCGCTTCGAGGAAGCGCTGCACTTCGCCGGAGAAGGCCTGGGCGTTGCCGGTGCCACGGTTCT
>NZ_CAWNZT010000154.1:0-5626 GCF_963878965.1 Aeromonas sp. HMWF015
GCCAAGCTGTGGTCCATGGTGCTGCACATGATGCAGGGCACTCCCTTCATCTATCAGGGGGAGGAGCTCGCCATGACCAACCGCCACTGGCAGCCGGGCGAGCTGCGCGATGTGGAGGCGCTCAACTACCGCGCCAGCCAGTCAGGGCTGGATCCTGCCGAGCTGAGTCGGCGACTCGATGCCATCGGCCGCGACAACGCCCGCACCCCGATGCAGTGGGACGCTGGCCCCTACGCCGGTTTCAGCACGGCCACGCCCTGGATTGCCCTCAATGCCAACCACGTTGCAATCAATGCAGCCGAGCAGCTGGCCCGCCCCGACTCGCCGTTTCACTGCTATCGCCAGCTCATCGCCCTGCGCAAGGCCCACCCGGTCATTCGCCACGGCAATTTCGAGCTGCTGGATGGGGATGATCCCGAGCGCATCAGCTATCGCCGCCACTGGCAAGCTCCGGCCAGCGGAGAGCGGCACACCCTGCTGCTGCTCGCCAATCTCACGGCGAACCCCTTGCCGATGCCCCACTTCGACAAGGTGACAAACGAGATGCGGTTGCTGCTGGCCAATTACCCAGGCGAACCGCAGCCACTCTTCGCCCCTTATCAGTGCGCCATCTGGCTGCAAGTAGAGCAGGGTTAACCCCGTGTTGACGGGCCATGTCAATGGCCCGTCAGCCACCTCCCGTTGGCTACCAGCATAAAATCACGCCCCCACGTGACGGGATTAAATTAACCACTATTACTGACTTATTAATTGATTATTTATCCCGTTTGATACGCTCTTATTGCCCCTCTTACTATGCCTGCGACCTATCCATTGCCGATGCAACTATCGGCCTTCAAACTGGCATAGCAAAGTGGAAAACAGATGATCACCACAGACGGGAATAACGCAGTCGCCTCGGTGGCGTACCGCACCAGCGAAGTCATCGCCATCTACCCCATCACCCCCAGCTCGGCCATGGCTGAGCTGTCGTCGGCCTGGTCGAGCGAACGGGGCAAGAACCTGTGGGGGGATGTGCCCCGGGTTGTCGAGATGCAGTCGGAAGGGGGCGCCATCGCCGCCGTCCACGGCGCCCTGCAGACCGGCGCGCTGGCGACCTCGTTTACCTCGTCGCAGGGGTTGCTGCTGATGATCCCCAACCTCTACAAGCTGGCGGGTCAGCTTATCCCCTTCGTGCTGCATGTGGCGGCGCGTACCGTGGCGACCCATGCGCTATCGATCTTTGGCGATCACTCGGACGTGATGGCGGTGCGCCAGACCGGCTGTGCCATGCTCTGTGCCAGCAATGTGCAGGAGGCGCAGGACTTTGCCCTGATCTCCCAGATAGCGAGCCTCAACAGCCGCCTCCCCTTTATCCACTTCTTCGACGGCTTTCGTACCTCCTACGAGATTGCCAAGATAGCGCCACTCGCTGACGACACCCTGCGCGCCCTGCTGCCCGCAGATGCCATCCGTGCCCATCGTGATCGGGCGCTCACCCCCGACAAACCGGTCATTCGCGGCACTGCCGCCAACCCGGACACCTACTTCCAGTGTCGGGAGGCGAGCAACCCCTGGTATGACGCCGCCTATGGCCATGTGAGCGAGGCGATGCAGGCTTTTGGCAAACAGACCGGCCGCCACTACCGGCCGTTTGAGTATGTCGGCCACCCGCAGGCGGAGCGGATTGTGGTGCTGATGGGCTCGGCCATCGGCACCTGTGAAGAGGTGATCGAGCGCCTGCTGGCTCAAGGGGAGAAGGTAGGTCTGGTGAAGGTGCGGCTGTTCCGCCCCTTCTCGGCCGAGCACCTGTTGGCCGCGATTCCCGAGAGTGCCCGCGCCATCGCCGTGCTGGATCGCACCAAGGAGCCGGGCGCACAGGCCGAGCCCCTCTATCTCGACGTGATGACGGCGCTGGCCGAAGCGGTCAGCCGAGGTGAGCGGGCAAGCCTGCCGCGGGTCATCGGCGGCCGCTATGGCCTCTCCTCCAAGGAGTTCGGCCCCGCCTGCGCGCTGGCGGTGTTTGCCGAACTGGCGCAAGAGAACCCGCGCCCGCGCTTTACCGTCGGCATCTTCGATGACATCACAGGCCTCTCGCTACCGCTGCCCACGCTGGATTCGCAAAGCCCCATCCACAGCCAGCAACACAAGCTGGAAGCGCTCTTCTACGGCCTTGGCAGCGATGGCACCGTCTCGGCGGCCAAGAACAGCATCAAGATCCTCGGCAACCACACCGACCTCTATCCGCAGGGCTATTTCGTCTACGACTCCAAGAAGGCGGGCGGCCTCACCGTCTCTCACCTGCGGGTGGGCGAGCGGCCGCTCCAATCGGCCTATCTGGTGGAAGAGGCGGACTTTATCGGCTGCCATCAGTGGCAGTTTGTCGACAAGTACCGGATGGCGGAGCGCTTGAAAGCGGGCGGCATCTTCCTGCTTAACACCCCCTACAGCGAAGCGGAGATCTGGCAACGCCTCCCCAGCGAGGTGCAGCACGCCCTGCGCGAGAAAGAGGCGCGCTTCTACATCATCAACGCCGCCAGGATTGCCCGCGACTGCCAGCTCGGCAACCGCATCAATACCGTCATGCAGATGGCCTTCTTCCAGCTCAGCGCCATCATTCCCCCCGCAGAGGCGACCAGCCTGCTGAAGCAGGCCATCGCCACCAGCTATGGCAGCAAGGGGCAGACACTGGTCGAACGCAACTGGCAGGCACTGGAGGCAACCTGCGCCGCCCTGACCCGGGTGCCACTTGGCGAGCTGGATCCCGCCAGCCGCCCGCGCCCGCCGGTGGTTTCGGCCAAGGCCCCCGACTTTGTCCAGACCGTCACCGCCGCCATGCTGGCGGGGCTGGGTGACAGCCTGCCGGTCTCCGCCTTCCCGCCGGATGGCACCTGGCCGGTCGGCACCACTCGCTGGGAGAAGCGCAACATCGCCAAGGAGATCCCCATCTGGGAGGCGGAGCTCTGCACCCAGTGCAACTACTGTGTCGCCGCCTGTCCCCACTCGGCCATTCGCGCCAAGGTGGTAGAACTGGATGCACTGGCCGCTGCTCCCGCTACCCTGGATGCGCTGGATGTGAAATCCCGTGACATGCGCGGCCAGCAGTACGTGCTGCAGGTGGCGCCGGAGGATTGCACCGGCTGCAACCTCTGCGTCGAGGTGTGCCCGGCCAAGGATCGCAGCAACCCGGATCGCAAGGCGATCAATATGGCTTCACGCCTCGATCACCTCGACGAGCAGAAGGCCAACTACGACTTCTTCCTCGACCTGCCAGAGCGCAGCGCCGAGCAGCTGGAGCGCATCGACATCCGCACCTCCCAGCTCATCTCGCCGCTGTTTGAATACTCGGGCGCCTGCTCCGGTTGTGGCGAGACTCCCTACATCAAGCTGCTGACCCAGCTCTATGGCGATCGGCTACTGATTGCCAACGCCACCGGCTGCTCGTCCATTTATGGCGGCAACCTGCCTACCACCCCCTACACCACCAACGCCGAGGGGCGCGGGCCGGCCTGGGCCAACTCGCTGTTTGAAGACAACGCCGAGTTCGGACTAGGCTTCCGCCTCACCGTCGATCAGCACAGGGAGCGGGTGCGCCGTCTGCTGGCGAGCCTGGGCGACACCATACCGGCAGCGCTGCGCGAGGTGCTCGGCGATGCCACCCTGCCGGTTTCCGAGCAGCGGGCCCGTATCCAGCAGTTACGGGAGCTGCTGCAACAGAGCAAGGTTCCGGAGGCCCTTGAGCTGGCTCGCGATGCGGACTATCTGGTGGAAAAATCGGTCTGGCTCATCGGCGGCGATGGCTGGGCCTACGACATCGGTTTTGGCGGGCTCGACCATGTGCTGAGTCTGGGGGAGAACATCAATGTGCTGGTGCTCGACACCCAGTGCTACTCCAACACCGGCGGCCAACAGTCGAAGGCGACGCCACTCGGGGCCATTACCAAGTTTGGCGAGCAGGGAAAACGCAAGGGACGCAAGGATCTCGGCGCCAGCGTGATGATGTATGGCCACGTCTATGTGGCGCAGATCTCCCTCGGCGCCCAGATGAACCAGACGGTGAAGGCGATTCAGGAGGCGGAAGCCTACCCGGGCCCCTCGCTCATCATCGCCTACAGCCCCTGCGAGGAGCATGGCTACGACATGGCCGAGAGCCATGAGCAGATGAAGCAGCTGACCGCCACCGGCTTCTGGCCGCTCTACCGCTTCGATCCGCGCCGCGCAGAAGAGGGCAAACTGCCGCTGGCACTCGACTCGCGGGCCCCCAATGCCTCGCTGGCCGAGACCTTGCGCCACGAGCCCCGCTTCCAGCGGCTGGAGCGCCAGCTGCCGGAGGTGGCCAGCCAGCTCTATCAAGAGGCGGAGCAGGAGGCCAATCGCCGCTTCGCCTGGCTGAGCCAGCTGGCGGGCAAGGAGAGTCCGGTGCAGGAGTAAGCCACGTATGGCTTGATGGCAACAGCCACTCTATTCGCCAAATAACAATCAGAGCTCCCCGCGGGGAGCCCTGATGCTATCTATGGTGAGCCAATGTCGGCGCAGGCCAAATCAGGCGCTGATGGAGGCCAGCTCGTGGCGTTTCAGCGCCAGCAATGTGATGAGCAGCGCCAGCGTGGCGATCAGCGCCATGCCGATATAGGTCGCGCTGAAGCCCGGGGCCAGCAGATCGGGGGCGAGCCGGCTCAAATCGCCATCGCTGCCGGCTGGCAGGCGGAAATGAAACAGCATGGAACAGATGGCCACGCCGACGGCACCGCCGAGCTCCCGCCCGAAGTTGAACAGCGACATGCCGATGCCGCGATCCTGCCGTGGCAGGGCATTTTGCACTACTACCGAGAGGGCGGGCAGCACCAGACCCAGACCGATACCGGCAAACCCGAGCGCCAGCCTGACCCAGGCATCGAAGTGGATCTGCCAGAGCGCCACCGCCGCAAGGCCAAAGCCCACCGCAACAAAGCTCTTGTAGTGACCGGTACGACCAATCAGCTTGCCGCCGACAAAGGCGCCGGCAGTGATGCAAATCATGAAGATAACCATGATGGCGCCGCTCTCGCTGGCGCTCATCCCCTTCTGCCACTGCATCTGCAACGGCAGATAGACCAGCACGGCAAACATCAGCAGCTGGGAGAGCATCACCAGCAGCACGCTCACCAGATAGCCGGGCAACCGGGCCAGATGGGCAGGCAATATGGGGTCGTGGGCGCGCCGCTCAATCAGAATGAGCAACAGCAACGCAACGCCCAGCGCCGCCGAGAGCCAGAGTGCGGGCAGCGCCGCCTCCGGCGAGAGCAGCAACAGGGTGAGCGTGGTGACGGTAATCAGCAGACCCGCCCCCTTCCAGTCGAAGCGACTGTGGCGGCGCCCGTTGAGCTGCTTGAGGTTGCGGTTGATGAGAAAGACTGCCAGCGCCCCGAGCGGCAGATTGATCCAGAAGATCCAGCGCCAGCTGAGTTGCTCGGTGAAGTAGCCGCCGAGCAAGGGGCCGGCGATGCTGGAGACCGCATAGACCGCCGAGATGTAGCCCTGATACTTGCCCACCTCTCGCGGCGGAATGGTATCGGCAATCACGGTAAACGCGAGGGCAATCAGACCGCCGCCCCCCAGCCCTTGCAGCACCCGCGCTGCCAGCAGGGTCTGCAGATCCTGGGAGAGG
>NZ_CAWNZT010000155.1:0-422 GCF_963878965.1 Aeromonas sp. HMWF015
CCATCACCCACCGTGGTGATCAGGTGGTGAGCGGCATGGCCATCAACATTCTGGCGGCCGGTCTGACCGTCACCCTGGGCCGTTACTGGTTCGATCAGGGTGGCCAGACCCCGGCACTGTCCGGTGATGCCCGGTTCGCCCCCATCGAGTTCCCCTATGCCAAGGAGCTCTATGATGTGCCGGTGATCGGCCAGCTCTACAGCGAGCTCTTGAGTGGCCACTCCCTGCTGGAGTACGTGGCGTTTGCCTGCGTCCCGCTGGCCTGGTGGGTGATGTTTCGCACCCGCTTCGGTCTGCGTCTGCGGGCGGTGGGCGAGGCTCCGGCAGCGGTCGATACCGCCGGTATTTCGGTGGTGCGGATGCGCTACACAGCGCTGATCATCGGCGGCTTGCTGGCGGGTATCGGCGGCACCTATCTGGCG
>NZ_CAWNZT010000155.1:433-5968 GCF_963878965.1 Aeromonas sp. HMWF015
TGGCAGCACTGGTGTTTGGCAAGTGGCGCCCCTGGAGTGCCTTGGCAGCCTGTCTGCTGTTTGGTTTCCTTGATGCAGTCGCCATCCGGCTGCAGGGGGTGACTATCGGTGACTTCGCGATTCCGGTACAGGCCATCGAGGCACTGCCGTACATCCTGACCGTGTTCCTGCTGGCCGGTTTTATCGGCCGTGCGGTGGCCCCCAAGGCGCTTGGCACCCCCTATGTGAAGGAGCGGGAGTAGCGCCCTTTATCGCGATATTCCCGACCACCCAGATAACAGCAGGCCCACTTCGGTGGGCCTGTTTTTTTATGGGCGGTATGGGGCAGACCAGCCGGGATCTGGATGGTTCGACAGAGGGAGGCGATGGCGTGAAGGGATAAACGGGCTGCGTGAACTACCGCAGGTAGCGGCTGGTGTACAAGAGCTGACCCTCTGCCTGCACCATCAAAAACCCCCTCGTATCAGGAGGGGGTTGTAGAGGTTATTGCCGGATTAACCCTGAGGCTCAGGGTGCCAGCACCAGCTTGTAGACGCCAAAGCCGGGGTGTTTGGCATCGGTGGGTGGCAGGGTCTCCACATAGTTCAGCTTGCCACCGGTCAGGGCTTGCGCCTCGCTGCGTGGCGAGCTGTAGATGCGCAGATCCAGATTGGCGGGCAGGGGGGCCAGCTGCCAGTTGTTGTCTGCCGGGGGCTCGAAACCGGCCGGATTCTTCTCTGCCAGATCCTTGAGGTATTCGGAGAGCACTTCGCGGGTTTCGAACTGATCTTCATGGACGATCACCTTGGCGTTGATGCCCGGGAAGTTGCCACCACCGCTGGCGCGGTAGTTGTTGGTCACCACGTAGAACATCTGGGCCGGGTCGATTGCCTTGCCCTGATAGGTGAGGTTGGTGATGCGATAGCTGTCGCTCACCTTGTTGCCATCCACATCGTAACGGGCGGGTTTGGTCACATCGACCTGATAGTTCACCCCGTCGATCACGTCGAAGTTGTAGGTGCGGTACTTCTCGTTCACCAACCACTGGGTAGCGGTGCTGGCAGCATCGATCTTGTTAAACTGGACGGCACTCTTCTCCAGCCACTCCTGTACGGTCGCGCCATTGATGGCGACCACCTGCAGGGTATTGGGGTAGACATAGAGGTCGGCCACGTTGCGCAGGGAGATATCGCCAGCCGGTACATAGGTGAAGTCGGTCGGGCCGTTGCGACCGCCACGGAATGGCGCGGCGGCGGAGAGGATGGGCCATTTCTCCTTGAGCTGACCATCCTGTTGCAGCTTCTTGGCATGCCACAGCTGGGCGTCGCTGACGATCTGGATGGAGGGGTCATCCTGCACCAGCGCGAAGAAGCTGTGGATCGGCTTGGTGATCTTGCTGAGGGGCTCGTCCAGCCACTGGTTGGCCTGCTCGTGCTCGGCAATGACCTGATCGACCACCGCCTGATCTTCGGTGCTGCTGGCGCTACTGTCGATCTTGCGCAGCTGGGACTGGCTGGAGGCCACTTCCCAGCGACCCTCTTTCCAGGTCATGTGCAGGTCGATGATGCCGAGGTGATTGCCCCAGACGCCCGGCATCACGGTCGGTACGCCCGCCAGGGTGCCTTTCTCGTTGTCCACATCGGTCATGTTGGGGTAGTCGCCCGGGAAGGTGCGGTGGGCATGGCCCAGCAGCAGGGCATCGACCCCTTTCACCTTGGCCAGCGGCAGGGCGGCGTTCTCCATCATGGGTTCGCGCGGGTCACCTATGATGCCGGTGTGGGCCACGACCACGACGATGTCAGCGCCCTTGGCGCGGATTTCGGGTACATAGTGTTCGGCGGTCTCGACCATATCGGCCACCACCACCTTGCCTTCCAGATTGCGCTTGTCCCACTGGGTGATCTGGGGCGGAGTCAGGCCCAGCACCCCGACCTTGATGGTCTGGGTATTGCCGTTGGCATCCTTCACCTGACGATCCAGCACCACATAGGGTTTGAACTTCTGCTTGCTCCAGTCGATGGTGCCCTTGCCATCACGGCTGAAGGCATCGGCCTGGAAGACGTTGGCGTTGATGTAGGGGTAGTTGGCCCCTTTCAGGGTCTCGGAGAGGAAGTCGAGACCGAAGTTGAATTCGTGGTTGCCCAGGTTGCCGACATCATAGCTCATGGTGTTGAGCGCCTTGATGGCGGGGTGGGTCTGCTTGCTCAGCCACTGCTGTTTGACCTGCTGGTCGTGAATATAGTCGGCCAGCGGGGTGCCCTGGATCAGGTCGCCGTTGTCGATCAGCAAGTTGTTGGCGTTCTCTTCGCGGGCCTTGCGGATCAGCACAGCGGTGCGGGCGAAGCCCAGCGAGGCATCCGGCTTGTTCTGGTAGTAGTCGTAACTCAGCAGGTTGGAGTGGATATCAGAGGTTTCGATCAGCCGCAGGGTGAGATCACCGGGGGCCTGAGAGTTGTTGTCGTCACAGCCGGACAGCAAAAAGATAACTGCCACCGCGCTCAGTTTGAGGGTGGTTTTCATTGTTGGATTCTCTTGTTATGGGTATGCCAGCGTGGTGCATTCTATCGACAGCAAAAGAATCCGATTGTGAGCAGGCTGGCAATTCGGGCTAATTACCCTCCTGTTAATAGAGTTATAGCTCTGATTTTAATCTCTTTTTTGTCTTGCTTCAGGGCCGCAACCCTCAATGCTATTTCACTGTTAGTCACCCTGTTGTCGTCACCGCTGTGCGGTCGGGGCAAGCGGCGCGGCCTGCCGCTCCTGCGAGGCTGTAATGGTTGGTTACAGATCTCCATTCGACTGATAGATGACCTTTCCCTTAAATTCAGCGGCGATTGATTGCATCTAAAAATTACAAAGCGACAGCAAGGAATAAAACCTCATGAAAATGCACAACAAAGCGCTGCTGGCCATCGCCTGCGCTGCGGCCCTGTCTGCCTGTGACAGCGAAAAAGCTGCCAACAGCATCGCCAAGCGGGTGCCACTGGCCCTGCCGGAGGCGGGTCTTTACCAAGCGAATCTGATGAGCCGCGACGGCGACAAGGCGACGCCGCGCATGATCAAGGATCTGGATGGTCTGGCGCTGGTCTACCCGAAGGGTGAAACCGTGCAGTATTGGGGTGTCTGGGTGGATCATCAGGTGGGCAAGGTCGAGACCAACAGCCAGTGGCTGGGTCAGGCTGACCAGAAAGCCGACAAAGACGGGATCTACCCGGTGCAGTTGATCCGCAACAGCGAGCGGCTCGGCACCAGCACGGCGCTCAGCTCGGTGACCAACGACCACAACCTCATTACCTTCCAAGATCAGCCGGTCATCGATCTGCAGGGCAAGGAGATCAAGCGCTGGGTTTTTGATTTCACCCGAACCGGCACCAAGTTCTCCGACAATTCCCCCATCTATTCCGGTTTCAGCGGTCATGTGGCGGTGACGGCCCTGACCACCAAAGCGGTGACCACGGCCAGCTGGAGTGCCACGGACAGCGATGGCTTCAGCAGCGACATGGTGGGCAAGGTGGATACCACCAACAACGGCGGCAAGCTGACGGTGGCGATCGAGTTTCCGGCGGCAGGTTGTACGCTGGTGGGCGAGGGGAGTGCCACTGCCGGGTTGAGCAAGCTGACCATGACCGGGTTTGGCAAGTGCAACTTCAAGCAATCCGCTGCAGCCACGCCGATCGAAAACCTCTGGAATGCCGCTCTGGCCCGGGCGATGGATAACCGCGTCGCTTATATCACTACCTTTACCTCGGATGCCAAAAAAGAGGCGCTGATCATCGGCTTCCCCGACACCAATGGCTTGCTGATCACCGCTGACAAGCGATAAGCAGCTAACGGCAGGGGTTGGCAAACGCGCCTGAAACAACAAGGGAGCCAGTGGCTCCCTTGTTGTTTTCAACGCACGGTTTACAGCAGGAACAGGGTCGCCAGCCCGAGGAAGATAAAGAAGCCGCCGGTATCGGTGATGGCGGTGATCATCACGCTGGCACCGACTGCCGGGTCGCGGCCGAGTCGGGTCATGGTCATGGGGATGATGACTCCCATCAGGGCGGCCACCAGCAGGTTGAGCATCATGGCCAGGGTCATCACGGCGCCGAGCGCCGCATCCTGATAGAGCAGATAGGTGGCGATGCCCATGGTGCCGCCCCACACCAGCCCGTTGATAAAGGCGACGCCGAGTTCCCGCAGCAGCAGGAAGGAGAGGTTGCCCGCCTGAATGTGCTGCAGCGCCAGCGCCCGCACTATCATGGTGATGGTCTGGTTGCCGGTGTTGCCGCCGATCCCGGCGACGATGGGCATCAGGGCCGCCAGCGCCACCAGCTGGGAGATGGTGTGCTCGAACAGGCCGATCACCCGCGAGGCGACAAAGGCGGTGCAGAGGTTGATGGCAAGCCAGGCCCAGCGGGTCTTGACCGCCTTGGAGACCGGGGCGAACACGTCTTCATCCTCGCTGATACCCCCCATCCGGCGCAGGTCGGTGTCACTCTCCTCATAGACCAGATCTACTACTTCTTCGACGGTGAGGCGGCCCATCAGCTTGCCCTTACCATCCACCACGGCGGCGGAGAGCAGGTCATCCCGCTCGAAGGAGCGGGCCGCCGCTTCGTCGTTATCCTCCGGATCGAAGGTGACCGGATCTCGCTCCATCACATCGCTCACCAGAGTGGCGGGTTTGTGCAGCAGCACTGTGGTGAGGGCCAGCTCCCCCAGCAGGTGGTTGCGCCGATCGATGACGAACAGCTTGTCGGTGTTGGCGGGGATCTTGCCGCGCAGCCGCAGATAGCGCTGCACCGTGGCCAAACTCACCTCGGGGCGGATGGTGATGATCTCGAAGTCCATCATGGCGCCGACGGTGTGCTTGCCGTAGCGGATCACCTCCCGCACCCGATCCCGGTCGGCGGGGGCCATATAGGTGAGCAGCCGCCCCATCAGGTTGCGCGGCAGGTACTGGCCCAGATAGATCTGGTCGTCGATATCCAGGGTGCGCAGGGCGTGCAGCAGCTCCTTGTCGCTCATCCCGCTGATGAGGCTGTCCCACACCGTCTCCGACGCTTCGACCAGGATCTGGCCGCGCTTCTCCTCCTCCACCAGTGCCCACAGGGCATGACGTTCATCAGGCGGCAGCGACTCCAGCGCATCGGCGACGTCGGCGGCGGGCAACCCGTTGACCAGCGCAGTGAGTTCGCTGGTCTGATCGCGTTGCTCGGCATCCTGCACCACCTGCGGATCGAGCAGGCTGTCGGTGAGGGCATCATCGCGCAGCAGCAGGGTGAGAATGCGGGATCTGTCTTCCGCACGCTGCCTGGCGCTGTTTTTGATGGGAAGAGACATGAAGAGGTTCCTGAGCTGGTGGCCATAGGGCCGAATAGCCATAGGATACCAGACTTAAAACAACAGGTTATGACGGCGCGCAGTGGTGCAGAGATTTATCCGGCAGAGATCGGGCGAGGGCTTGGCGCAGGCGCAATGGCAGGGGGAGGACGGTTTGGGGGTGAAAATAGCTAGATATAAATTTAATTTATGGGTTTTCCCTGAATGACCAAGCTTTAACTTATGGCG
>NZ_CAWNZT010000156.1:0-1608 GCF_963878965.1 Aeromonas sp. HMWF015
GCAGGAGACCAATCATCTCGGCGCTGACGCCCACCCCCTCCAACCAGAGCGACCAGAACGGCAGATAGGCGCCGTAGACGAAATAGAAGGCGCCGAAAAAGAGCGCTAACCAGGAGAACGCGGGCATAGATCCTCTGCAACCGGATGACGGGAGCAGAATGATAACCCATCCGCCCCCACAGATCCCGATGGAAACCCCGCTAAGAAAACGAAAAAACTTCAACAAAATTGAACTATTACCGAAGGTACAGGGTCTACTTGGTAACACCTCCTCCTGGTTAGTGTTGCAATCCTTCCACCCGCCCATGGCGGGTTTCTTTTTGTCCCCTGATCACTTTTTTCATCACCAGGATCTGCATCTTGCATTCAAACTTAAATCCATCTTCACAACAAAAGATCATCTGGATACAGCACATCTTCGAGCTATCCTGCAACTCAAGATAAAAATACACCGGCGTTAAGCCGGTGTCAGGTGATAACTAGAACGGTACAAATCGAGCTTACGGGCTCTATGAACCTTCCTTTATTTATGCACCATACTTATCAATAAGATAATTTTTAATTTTTTTGGCATTGTCTAATGCATAATTTTGCATTTTACCATTTTTTATAATCTGATAACCAGAAAGAGCATCATCAGTTTCTGAACTTAAATTTAGTTCATACTTTCCTTCTTTACTTTTTCGATATGTTTTAATTTCATAAAAATAAGGATATTCTATACCATTATTTTCATAATTTACATTCCAGCGAAGAAGTATAGCAACATTCCTCTCTTTATTTACAGAAACAAAAAAAACAGACATTAATTCCACTGGTGCATCTGAATGATAAAAAGTATCAATCAAATGATTTTGCGTTCCCTTAGGTGACTCATACCCAAGATAAAACTCTATATCTTTTTTATCTGAAGTGCTTTGAAAGCAGATATATCCTTCATTGAAGGATATATCTCTGAAAGGGCCCTGAACAATTGCATTATTGTTATTACCACACGCATGTGCATATGTTGAAAACAAAAAAATAAAAATGAATAGTAACCTACTTAAAATACTAGTCATATCATTCTCCCCCAGCCAATTCTTCTTCAATAAATTTAGCTTCACCTTCACGGCGGTCTCTTAGGCCCCGCTGGTTAGCCCATAACCTTTTCATACTCCTTAGTCTGGCAGGTATGTTTTTAATATTCCCTTTAGAAAAATCATCGCCTATTTCTCTCATTTCACGACGACTATCTACTGGATCCCCTATTTTCGGTTTTTTTAATGATGGACCTCTGTTATAAACCAATGACAATATGGCACCAGCACTATCTGGAGGTAGGTTAATAGCTTGTGGGTAAGTGTTGACAACAACTTGACAGTATCGTTCCTTTAAACGCATTGCCATATCTAGTGCTCGTTCTTTATCAATCGAAATGTCAGATAATTCATGAACAATAGCTCTTGCATTATCCCCTTTTTTGCCAATTGCGGTTAACAAACGCTCCACCTGTGTCGCCGTATAATAATCACTCAACATAGTCCGTGCTGATGAGATTTCTTGTTGTCCTAAATCGTACCCATACCCAATAGTAACGCCACTTGACTGATCTCCTTTGGGGACATA
>NZ_CAWNZT010000157.1:0-3984 GCF_963878965.1 Aeromonas sp. HMWF015
GGGTTGCAGCCAGTCGCCATCGTGGGCCACTACCAGCTCGGTATCCGGGGTCAGGGCGGCGCGAAAGCGGCTCATCAGATCCAGCGGCAGGGCGGGGCCGTCGCAGGGGACAAACAGCACCCAGTCATGACGGGCGGCGGCAAGGCCAGCCTGCATGCCCGCCAGCGGGCCGAGATAGTCGTTGTTGTCATCGCTGATGACCGTGGCCAGCGCCTGATAGCGGGGCTGACTGCGGTTGGCGTTGATCAGCACCTCATCCACCTGGGGGCGCAGGCGCGCCAAAACGTGGTCGATAAGAGGGCGTCCCGCCAGTGCTACCCATCCCTTGTCTTCGCCCCCCATCCGGGTGGCGCGGCCTCCTGCCAGGATCACTGCTGATACGGCAACGGGATCAGAGTGGCTGTCGCTTTTTGAAGTCATGTCGCTCGATGATTTTTAAAGGGGTCGTCTCTTGCAGCTGGCCACGGGCGAGGGTCCATTGCCGCTCGCACAGGTCGGTCAGGGCGTTGCTCTGGTGGCTGATGACGACCAGGCCGCTGCCATGTTCCCGCAGATCTTGCGCCAATGCGGCCATCAGGGCAACCGAATGTGTGTCCAGATTGGCGGTGGGCTCATCCATCAGCAGAAAGGCCGGTTGCAGCGCCCAGGCGCGAGCCATTGCCAGCCGTTGCCGTTCGCCACCCGAGAGAATGCTGATGTGCTCCCGCGCCAGCCCCTCCAGCTCGACCCGGCGCAGCGCCTCGAACACCCGGATCTCGCTGCCGAGCTGTTTATCCAGCGCCCAGGCCACGTTGTCGTGCACCGTGCGATCGAACAGATAGGGGGTCTGGTGCAGATAGGTGACCCGGCCCGGCCCCAGATCCCGCTTGAGCAGCCGGTTGAGCCGCTGTTGCCAGCGCCCCGGCAGATTGGTGTGGCCGCGGGTGGGGGTCAGCAGCCCCGCCAGGATCTTGAGCAAGGTGGTCTTGCCCACCCCGTTGGCCCCATGCAGCCAGATGGTATCCCCCGGTGCGATGGCGAGCCGGTCAATCTCGAACAGCTGGCGCTCGCCAAAGCGCATCGTCAGCTGGTGGGCGGTCAGGGCCATGGGGTACTCCTGTTGATACACAGTGGGGTCATGGTCAGTTCTTCAGATAGCTGTGGCCGCGACACGCCGTCAGCAGCAGGTTGAGCAACAGCGCCAGGGTGAGCAGCACTATGCCGAGCGCCACCCCCTGGGTGAAGGCCCCTTTCTGGGTTTCCAGCGCGATGGCGGTGGGGATATTGCGGGTGAAGTGCAGGATATTGCCCCCCACCATCATGGAGCAGCCCACCTCGGTGACGATGCGGCTAAAGGCGCCGATGATGGCGGCCAGCAGGCCAAAGCGGCACTCGTGCATCAGGCCGATCAGCGCCTTGGGCCAGGAGACCCCCAGGGTCAGGGCAGTCTCCCAGGCACGCCGGTCGCTCTGGACAAACGCCGCGTGGGCCATGGTGGCGATCACCGGGAAGGCGATCAGCATCTGCCCCACCACCATTGCCTGCTGGGTAAAGAGCAGCTTCCAGTCGCCAAAGGGGCCGGCCCGCGACAGCAGCATATAGAGCAAGAGGCCAATCACCACGGTCGGCACCGATTGCAGGGTATTGATGCAGGAGAGCCAGAGCCAGCGGCCGGGCAGCGGCAGATAGGCCAGGGCAAAGCCCAGCAGCAAGGCTGGCAGCAGCACCAGCAGTAGGGCGATGCAGGAGACGGAGAAGGAAACCCCCACCACCTGCCACAGTTCGGTGTCACCACTGAACAGCAGGGCGAGGGCCGCTAATGTCGTGTCGAGCAGGGTCGGCATCAGGCGCCTCCCTCAGCGAACCGGGGGAGGGCCATCAAGGTCATCGCAGGGGTCAGCGTTGCCATTATTTCCCGTTGGCATCCGCCACAAACAGCGCCTGACCGGCTACCTTGAAGTCGCCGATCAGCTTCTGGCCATGTTCGGAGACCAGCCAGTTTTTCAGGGTGCGGGCCCCTTCGGTGTTGAGATCCGGGTAGCGCTTGGGGTTGACCAGGATCACCTGATAGGGGTTGAACAACCGCTTGTCACCCTCCAGCAGCACGGCGAGATCCAGTTTGCTCTGGTAGGCGAGCCAGGTGCCGCGGTCGGTCAGGGTGTAGGCACCCAGCTCCGAGGCCATGGTCAGGGTGGGGCCCATCCCCTGGCCGATGGATTTGTAACCGGCAAACTCGGGTTTGACGTCAGCGGCTTGCCACAGGGTCTTCTCCTTGATGTGGGTGCCGGACTCGTCACCGCGGGAGATAAAGGTCTGGCCTTTATCCTTGATGGCCTGTAGCCCCTTGGCCGCGTCGTGCAGTTTGCTCAGACCTGCCGGATCTTTCGCCGGGCCAACGATAACGAAGTCGTTGTACATCAGGTGTACCGGCTCGATGCCAAAGCCCGCATCGACGAACTTCTTCTCGGCAGAGGGGGCGTGGGTCATCACCAGATCCGCGTCGCCATTTTCGCCCATCTTCAGGCTCTGGCCGGTACCGGCCGCCATTACCTGCACCGGATAACCGGTCTCCTTGGTGAACTGGGGCAGCAGCCAGCCCAGCAGACCGGACTGCTCGGTGCTGGTGGTGGTGGCCAGGCGGATCGGCGCTTTTGTGGCATTAGTATCCGCTTCGGCGTGGGCCGCACCGGCGATCAGCAGGCTGGCGGCGAGGGAGAGGGCAAAACGTTTGAGGTTGGTTTTTATCGTCATCGTGATGCAACTTTTTTCAGGGTGGATGAGGAGAGGGCAAGAGTAAGCAAGCAGGGTGCCAAACTGTTCCTTTGCCGGTGCATTAACGGTTTGCCTTTTAAAAACAGAAGCTTATTAGAATCAATTAGGTGAGCTTGTTATCGCTTTTAATAATTGGTGTTGGTGCTTTTGATACGGTAAGGACAAAATGTCCCACTAAGGTTCCGGTTATCGGGACATTCACCGACCGTACGTGCATCCGAGGTACTTTTTTCCATGACACTCCCTCCCAGCCGCTGGTCTGCCCTCTCCCTGCTTATCGTTGACGATGAGCCCGGCATGCGCAGCTTTCTGGCCAAGGCGCTGGCCAAGCGCTTCGCCCAGATTGAGACTGCCGCCAGTGTGGAGGAGGCGGAAGCCCTGCGCTGCCGCCTTCACTTCGACCTTATCATCGCCGACATCCGGCTGCCGGGGCGCTCCGGCATCGAATGGCACGAGGCCATCGACCCCGGCACCCGCCGCAGCGACATCATCTTCATGACCGGTTTTGGCGATATGGAGACCGCCCTCAAGGCGCTGCGCCTCGGCGCCAGCGACTTTATCCTCAAGCCCTTCAACCTCGATCAGATGGTGCAGGCGGTGGACAGAGTCATCGAGCGCCGCCAGATGGAGCGGGAGAACCTGCTGCTGCGCCGGGAGGTGAGCAAGCTCTTCCCGCCCACCCTGATTGGCGACAGTGCCAAGACCCGCGAGCTCAAGACGCTCATCGCCAGAGTGGCTCCCTCCAACGCCGCCGTGCTGGTGGAGGGGGAGTCCGGCACCGGCAAGGAGCTGGTGGCCCGCGCCCTGCATCAACTCTCTGGCCGGATGGGGGCCTTTGTGCCCCTCAACTGCGCCTCCATCGCGCCGGAGCTTTTGGAAAGCGAGCTGTTTGGCCATGTGCAGGGGGCCTTTACCGGCGCCCGCAAGGGGCGCGACGGCCTGTTTCGGGTCGCCCATCAGGGCACCCTGTTTCTCGACGAGATCGGCGAAATGCCCCTTGCCATGCAGGCCTCGTTGCTGCGGGCGCTGGAGCAGAAGGCCATCCGCCCGGTCGGGGCCGAGCGCGAATTGGCGGTGGATGTGCGCATCGTCGCCGCCACCAACCGCAACCTCAAGGCCGAGGTGGAGGCGGGCCGCTTTCGTGAAGATCTCTTCTATCGTCTCAACGTGGTGGCGCTGCCGGTCGCCCCGCTGCGGGAGCGGATCGACGATATCCCCGCGCTGGTACACCAC
>NZ_CAWNZT010000157.1:3994-4891 GCF_963878965.1 Aeromonas sp. HMWF015
GGATGTGGTAGCGATGCAGGCCTATCCCTGGCCCGGCAACGTGCGGGAGCTGCGCAACCTCATCGAGCGCTGCCTGCTGCTGGGCAAGCCCCCGGCGGATTACTGGCAGAGCAGCAAGCCGGCCGAACAGGGCGCGAGCGAGGAGGGTTATCCGCTGGCGTGGCCGCTGGCGGAGGTGGAAAAAGCCCACATCCTGCAGGTGGTGGCGAGCCATGATGGCAACAAGTCGGCCGCCTCCCGGGTGCTCGGGGTGGCGCGCAAGACGCTGGATCGCAAATTCAAGGAGTGGGCCATCGAATGAGGAAGGCTGATCGGATGGGGTGGCGATGCAACTGACCCTGCTCTCCCGCTGCATGCGCGCCCTGTTGCCCCGTTGCGTGCGCACCAAGGTGCGCTGGCGCCTGCTGCTGCTCACCTCGGTACCCATCATGCTCACCCTGGTGGGCATGATTGCGCTCACCCTCTACTGGACCCTCACCTACAGCTGGCAGAACCTGCTCACCACGGTGCGCAGCGATCTCGGGGTGGCCCACCACGCCATCACGGTGCAGCAGCAGCGCCAGACCGAGCATCTCGAGCATCTGCGCGATGCCTGGGCCTTTCAGCTGCGGCTGCGGGAATCGCCGGATCAGCTCCATGACTGGGTGATGCCGCTGGCGGCCAACTATGGTCTCGATTTTCTGCGCTTGCGCCGTGGCCCCGAGCTGGATCAGCTGACGGCGCAAGAGCGCGCCGCCCTCACGGCCGGACGCAGCGTCAGTCACTTCGTGGTCTGGTCACAGCAGGAGATGCTCGCCCTCTCCCCGCAACTGGCCAAGCGGGCCGTGCTGTGGCAGCGGGATGGCACCAGGGTGGTGGAGAACAGGGGATTGATCAGCCTGTCACTGACGCCGGTGA
>NZ_CAWNZT010000158.1:0-547 GCF_963878965.1 Aeromonas sp. HMWF015
AAGCTGCCAAAGTGCAAGGAATGCATTGGGGGCAGTCTGTCTACACATTTACTGACGCCTCAGAAGAGGATGGCGGTATTGATCGGGAAGTGTTGCTCGCCATAGAACAGCAAACCTACTTGGTGCTGGCCCTGCGTTACAAAGAGCTAGCTAGTAAAGATGATGGCGGCGGCTCAGATGGCGGTGATGTTCCTTTCGATATCAGTGGCTATTTAACAGAAATAGATACCGGCAAAATTGATGCCGACTATATGAACAGCCGATTTGATAAATACTTAAAGGAGCTGAATCAACACAAAGACTCTGCAAGTGTTGAAACGACACTAAATGAGCTACACAAGTCGTTTGCATCGCTCACCCAAGGCGAGCAAAGATACGCCAAGCTCTTTTTACATGATTTGCAGCGTGGTGATGCTAAATTAATTGATGGTCATTCGTTTAGAGACTACATCAATGACTACCAGAATCAGGCTGAACAGTCGCGGATTGCTGGTATTGTTGAGGCGCTTGGGTTAGACAAGGATTTGCTTCTTCAATTAATGAACGG
>NZ_CAWNZT010000158.1:557-1876 GCF_963878965.1 Aeromonas sp. HMWF015
CAACATTAACCGTTTTGGCCATTTTGATAATTTGAAGTCAACAGTTGATAAAAGCAAGGCAAAGCTTTTCTTTGAGCGTATTGAAGGGACAACAATTTCTACATTCAAGCTCAATATGCATATTGATAAGTACCTTAAAGAGTTTATCCTCAATCAGAATGAAAGTTTTATAATCGATGAAGAGGTTGTTTTTTCTGCAGATAACCAGCATCTGAAACCAGAACCTTTAACATTTGGTGATATTAAATTATATCGTGCCAATCAAGTATTAGCGTTACCTAACGTGGTTGAATTAGGTGCTATTACTTTTAAAACTAATGCGCCATATGAGGTTAATCCAGATTCTTTGCAGACAATGGCCTGTTACAATGAATTAAAAGAGCTTGGCGTGGTTTCTTCCCGCGTGTTAGATACTACACTTTCAGCACTTTTAGAGCTTGAGCAAGTAACCAAAAAACTTGACATCCCTCTATATAAAGAAGGAGAGAGTGGTATTGTCTGGGCGCTGAAAGAGGCACGAGAGGGCAGCGTCGTTGCTGAATTCATCGCAGTTGCCATTCAATTTTCAGGTGATGAAAGCTATAAACCATTTATTGAAAATATCATTTACGATGGTGCCAAACATGTTCTGTTTGCCAGCTTTGTTTTGTTGCCAAAAATGGTATTCAGCAATCTGAAAGCCAAATATGAAAAACAGAAAGAGCGTAATGCTGAAAAGGCAGCAATTGAAAGTTCGCCAAACGTAATTGATTTCAAAATGAATGATAAGCTAGTGGAGAAATGGAAAGGCGCTCAGCACTAAATATCTGTTCCTAATAATGCTATATGAACAGGACCTTAAGAAAAGACATCAATTAAAATGTCATCCAAGGTCCTGTTTTGTAGATATTTTCTCTGCTGTGCCCGCCACGCATTTTTGACAGAAAATCGGCAGTCTATTCCAGCCGAGCCCTTATTTCACTGAGGGCTCGGTTTGCTGCTCGTATCCTGCATGCCACTTTCTGGCGCAACGCAGTGAACGCCCGGCACACTCTCAACCGGTGGTGGCATCCACTAAAATTGTCCGCAACGAGCTGTGTCCCTGTGACAGCGGCGAGAAGTACAAGCAGTGCTGTTTGTACTGACCAACAACATAGATAGCAAGAGAGGGCCATTGGCCCTCTCTTGCTTTGGGTAACTTGAGGAAGTCGTGGCAATGACCTATCCAAGGGAGTGCTATCAAGGGTTAGGACAGCCAACACCCAATGGCATACTCACTGGCATACCAAAAATCGCAGATACAAAAAAGCCCAACCGAATCAATCAGTTGGGCTATATAG
>NZ_CAWNZT010000158.1:1886-14715 GCF_963878965.1 Aeromonas sp. HMWF015
CAGTAACAAACAGCGATCACGAGGCGGCTGCTCGCCGTCTCACCCGGACATCAAGAGGACACCCAAGATGGATACCCGTTCTATCTACACTGGCACCCAAAGTGCCGTACGCGATACCAACAAGGTGCTGCGTAACACCTATATGCTGCTCTCCCTCACTCTGGGCTTCTCTGCCGTGGTGGCGGGGGTCGCTACCGTGATGAACATGCCGCCGCTGCACTGGGCCGTGTTCCTGATCGGCGTATACGGTCTGATGTTCCTGACCGAGAAGAATCGCAACAACGGCATGGGGCTGGTCTTCACCTTCGCCCTGACCGGTCTGCTGGGCTATAGCCTGGGCCCCATCATCAACATGTACATGAACAATGGTGGTGGCGAGATCGTGATGACCGCCCTTGGCGGCACTGCGCTCACCTTCTTCGGTCTGTCGGCCTATGCCCTGACAACCAAGCGTGACCTCTCCTTTATCGGCGGCATGCTGTTCGTCGGTTTCTGGGTACTGCTGGTGGCCATGATTGCCAACATCTTCCTGCAGATGAGCGCCCTGAGCCTGGCTCTGTCCGCCATGTTCATGCTCTTCTCTTCCGGCGCCATCCTGCTGACCACCCAGCAGATCGTGCGCGGCGGCGAGACCAACTACATCTCCGCCACCGTCACCCTGTATGTCTCCATCTACAACATTTTCCTGAGCCTGCTGAGCCTGCTTGGCGGCAACCGCAACTAATCAAAAACCCCGCTTCGGCGGGGTTTTTATTGGCTCCTGTTTCTGTCAGGATAAGTTGCAAATCAAGGATATGATGCGAAGCGGCCCTGATCCAAATCAGGGCCGCTTCTCGCTTGGCGGGGTAACATCCTGCCCTCGTTTCGTTCAAGGGTTGTTCCTGTTTCATGCCGATGGATCTCTCTGGCCTGCTGCGCCGACTGCTGACCGATAGTCACATCTACTTCGCCCTCAAGGTGCTGCTGGCCATTCTCGGTCTGCTCGCCTTCACCCTGGCCACAGGCAATATCCAGCTCACCGTGCTGCTCTCCCTCGGGGTAGTGGCGGGCGCCATCGCCGAAACCGACGACAGCCTGTGGGGACGGCTCAAAAACCTCGCCATGACGCTCATCTGCTTCATGTTCGCGTCCCTGTGCGTGCAGTATCTCTACCCCACCCCCTGGTTGTTTGCCATCGGATTGGCCAGCTCCACCTTTATCTTCGTGATGGTGGGGGCGCTCGGTGCCCGCTACGCCACCATCAGCTTCGGCTCGCTGCTGATCGCCATCTACACCATGCTGGGGGCCGCCAAGGCACCGGATCTCTTCTACCAGCCACTGGCGCTCGGTGCCGGCGCCCTCTGGTACGGGCTGGTCTCGTTTATCTGGCTCTGGCTGCTGCCCTACAAGACCCTGCACGAGCAGCTGGCCCAGAGCTACTTCGCCCTTGGCCGCTACCTGCTGGAAAAATCCCGCTTCTTCCCGGCGGACGAGCACGGCGCTCAGGCCATTCGCCACAATCTGGCCCAGCTCAACATCAATCTGGTGAGCGCGCTGACCCTCACCAAGTCGGCCCTCAACGCCCGCCTGAGCCGTCGCCATCCGGCCAGCCCCGAGCTGGCCAGCCTGCTGCGCCTCTATCTGCTGGCGCTGGAAATTCACGAGCGCGCCACCTCCAGCCACTACCCCTACAGCCGACTGGAAGCCGAGCTCAAGCAGGGCATCGTACTGGAAGGATTTCAGGAGGTGTTCCTGCAGCTCTCCGAGGCGTGCCAGCGGCTCGGTTACGCCATTCTGGTGCACAAGCCCTACGCCCATAACAAGCGCATCCACTGGACGCTTGAGGCCCTCGGCGATCAGCTGGAGTTCACCAATCTCAAGCAGCACTATCCGAAAACCCTGCTGACGCCGATGAAGTTCCTGCGCCGCAATCTGGCCAGCATCAACCAGCTGCTCGGCAGCGCCGAAGTGCTGCAAAACCCCGAGCAGCCGGAGCAGGAGCTGCCCGCGCTGGCGCGCCCGCCCCGCCTGCCGCTGCTGACCCAGCTCAAGCAACACCTCACCTTGCACTCCATGGTGTTTCGCCACGCGCTGCGCCTCTCCTTGGGGCTGGTGATTGGCTACGGCATACTGCAAGCCTTTGATCTGGAAAAGGGCTACTGGATTTTGCTGACCGTGCTGTTTGTCTGCCAGCCCAGCTACAGCGCCACCCGCCGCCGACTGGTGCAGCGGATGCTCGGCACCTTCGCCGGTATTCTGGTGGGCATTCCGGTGCTCTGGCTCTTCCCCGAGCTGCACGTTCAGCTGGTGGTGATGGGGCTAGCCGCCTTCCTCTTCTTCACCCAGGTGCGCAACAACTACAGCGCCGCGGTCTGCTTTATCACCCTCTACGTGCTGATGGCGTTCAACCTGCTCGATGGCATCGGCTTTGCCATTCTGGGGCCACGGCTGCTCGATACCCTGCTCGGCTGCCTGATCTCCTACGGGCTGGTGGCCTGGCTCTGGCCGGACTGGCAGTACAAGCGGCTGCCGACCCTGATCGCCAATTCGCTCTCGGCCAACGCCCGCTACCTCTCGGCGGTGCTGGCGAGCCTCAAGCAGCAGCGGGACGAGTCCATCGACTATCGGGTGGCGCGCAAGAGCGCCCATCTGGCGGACAGCGAGCTGGCTACCGCCTGGCAGAGCATGCTGGTGGAGCCGCAAAAGCGCCGCCGCTTCCTCGATCTCTGCTTTACCCTCACCTGGCGCAACCACGCCCTGCTCTCCTACATCTCGGCGCTGGGGGCCCATCGCGACAAGCTGGAGGCCATCAGCGGGCTGGATGAGGTACGCCACCACATCTGCCACACCCTGGAGCAGGCCGCAGGCCATCTGGCGGGCAACCCCTCCAGCTCCATCGGAGGTCAGTGCCCCCTTCTTTGCACGGACAGCAGTGCAGACAGCAGCGAGGAGCAGCTGATGCTGACCCAGCAGCTCAACCTGATCAGCGAGCTGGCGGATCAGCTGCTGCATCTGGCCAACGAGAGCCGGTTGCTCACCGGGGATCAAGGCGCTACCATGCCCGCCCAATCCTGATAGCCCCATTAGTGAGGAGCCCCCATGACTGCGTCCGAAAAACATCAGCTGGAATTCAACGGCCAACTCATCGAGACCGATGCCAAGGGCTACCTGCTCAACAGCAACGACTGGAGCGAGGAGCTGGCGCTGGTGCTGGCTGCGCAGGAGGGGATCACGCTTGAGGAGCCGCACTGGGAAGTGGTGCGCTTTGTGCGCGCCTTCTATCTGGAGTTCAACACCTCCCCCGCCATCCGCGCACTGGTCAAGGCGATGGAAAAACAGTACGGTCCCGAGAAGGGCAACAGCCGCTACCTCTACAAGCTGTTCCCGGAAGGGCCCGCCAAACAGGCGACCAAGATTGGCGGCCTGCCCAAACCGGTGAAGTGCATCTGATCCCATGCATCTCATCCCATAACAACGGGGGCCGCAACTGCGGCCCCCGTTGTGTTTGGTGCGCTACCTTCGCGCACCTCCCATTCATATATCTCAGGCTTCCAGCCAGCCTTATTCCCGCTGGTCAGCCAGCGCCACCAGCTGCTCCGCCAGCCGGTGACCGTGCAGGTAGGAGGCGATCAGCTCGCTATCTACCTTGCCGATTTCAATCTGCTGATACCAGTGCTCCAGCATGGCGGCAAAGCCGCGCTGGGCCAGCACCGGCAGCCAGTCGTTGGGGCTAAGCATCTGCGCCTGCTTGTCGCGGGCGATGATGCCACGAGTGCAGTTCTCAAGGTGCAGGGAAAGATTGTCGCCGTAGGCATCGATGCGCTCCTCGGTGATCCCGGCGCTGCGGTTCATGCTGCCGCTGATGGCGCGATCGCCGCTCTGCCAGCTGACGCTGACCCCGGCCAACAGGCTGCTGTCCTTCGTATCCGGTCGCAATACCGCATGGACCTCCCCATCCGGCACGCCGCCATAGAAGCAGAGGTTGTCGAGCACATGGATAAAGTCATCGAACATAAAATCCCGTGCCTTGCCGGGCAGGGCGAAACGGTGTTTCTGCCAGTTGAGCTCGGTGAGCGGCTGGGCCCGCGCCTCGGCCATGGCGGGCAGATAGCGGCGGTTAAAGCCGGTAAAGAGGGCGCAATCTTGCGCGATGGCGAGGTTGGCCAGCGCTTCTGCCTCGGCCAGATTGTCGCACAGGGGCTTGTCGACAAAGGTGGGGATACCCGCACGCAGGCACTGCTCGGCCAGCTCGCGGTGAACGGCGGTCGCGGCATGGATCATCACGGCGTCGGGACGGCTGGCCAGCAGGGCCGCCACATCGGTAAAGCACTCGGCGATCCGGTACTGGCGGGCGATTTTCTCCAGCACCGCCGGATTGCGGGTGCAGAGCAGCGGGGTGATCCGCTCGTCGCTCGCCAGCAGCGGCAGATAGGCTTTTTGGGCGATATCCCCCAGACCAATCATGGCAATGCGCATCTCAACTCCTTTTCACTCGATAACGGGACAAGCGGATAACTGCCCGCACCATCGCAGGATTTGTCCCGCAGATCCAGCCTGCCGTTAGCCCGCTGGCTGGCGTGTGCAGCTCTCGGCAAACGGCGATGTTATCTAGGCATGGCAAGATCGCAGACCGACTTGATCAGCTCGGCCAACCACTCGATGGCCATATTGCCCTGACTTTTGCGGTGTCTGCCGACCACCACCTCGAACGGCTGCGGCGCCCCGGCCAGCTCCAGCACACGAAAATCGCCGAGGGCGGCGATGGCCGATGGAATGCAGGCCGCCACGTCATTGACCGACATAAAGGCTTGCAGCGAGGTGTAACAGGGGAGCGTCGCCACCGCCGCGCTGGCAACCTGCTGCAGGCTCATCTGCCCTTCGAAATTGCCGACGCTGTTGGCGAACTGCACAAAGGGGATGGCCGCCAGATCCTGCGGGGCGTTGTCCGAAAGATATCGGGAGTCGCGGCGCAGCACGCAGCAGTAGTGATCCCGGCGCAGGGTGGCGCGCAGCAACCCCGGGTCGAGATAGGCATCAAAGCCAATCACCAGATCGACCTCGCCGCTGGCCAGCGCCTCCAGATGATTTTCGGTCTGAAAGTCCACCACATCGAGCCGGATGGAGGGCGCCTGAGTGCGCAGAGCGCTCGCCAACCTTGGGATAATGGCGAGCTGGGCATACTCGTTGGCCATCACCCTGAAGGTGCGCTGGCTGCTGGCGGGATCGAAGGGGGTTGCCACAAAGACCCCGTCAATATCGGCCAGGATCTGCTCAAACCTGGCGGCCAGCTCGCAGGCGTAATCGGTCGGCTGCAACCCGGCGCTTTGGCGGATAAAGAGCTCGGCGGGAAAGAGATCGCGTAGCTTTTTCAGATGGCTGCTCACCCCCTGCTGGGAGATCTCCAGCAGCTCAGCCACCCGCGACACACTCTTGTATCTCACCAGCAGCACCAGCACCCGCATCTGCCTGATATCGATCTTCTCCACCCTTACCTCACCAATTTCAGTTGTATCATATACAAACCACCCATGATTTACATTGTATCAGTGGCTCTCTAACCTTGCAGCTCTTTCAGCAAAGCGAGGTTAACGATGAAAACGGTCATTCTGATTGGTGCTCAGGGGAAAATGGGGCAAGCCGCCCTCAGTGGTCTGGGCAAGCACAAGGTCATTACCGCCAGCCGCTCCGGCGAGGGGTGTGATTTTCAGGTGGATATCACCAGCAGAGAGTCTATCGAGCGGCTCTACCAAAACGTGGGCTCCTTCGATGCGGTGGTCAATACCGCCGGCTATTGCGAATACGCCCCCTTTGGCGAGATGAGAGACGAGCAGTGGCAAACCACCATCCAGAGCAAGCTGATGGGGCAGATCAATCTGGTCAATATCGGCCTCAACTACATCAATCAGGGGGGCTCCTTCACCCTGATCTCCGGCATCCTCAATATCAAGCCGATCCCGCTGGCCATTGCCGATGCCACCACCAGCGGCGCCATCGATACCTTTGTCCAGTGCGTGGCCCACGAGCTGCCACGCGGCATCCGCATCAATGTGGTCAACCCGACCGTATTGGAAGAGGCGTGGGACATATATGGCGAGATGATGCCGGGCTTCCAGCCGGTGCCGGGCGCCCTGGTCGGCAAGGCGTTTGAGCGCTCCGTCGATGGCTTTATTAGCGGCCAGGTGCTCTATGTCGATGCCTGATCTTTTTCAGGCCTGACCCAATGCCTTTGTAATTCCTTGTCGATGTTTTTCCTCTTCCCCGAAAGCGCCAGCTCTCGGGGCTTTTTCTATGGCGGGGGCAAACCCGCACAGAAGATAGAAAAAAGGAAGGAAGTCGAGACTCCCTTCCTTTTGGCTTGCGCAGCGGCCTGTGACTCAGTTGATCTTGCCCATTTCGACGGCAAAGCTGGTCGCCAGCTGGGCAAACTTGAGAGCGTGGCCAGCCGAGGGATCCGAGTTTTGCAACGTATCCTGCGCCGTGTGGATCCTGGGGTTGTATTCGCTAAAGCGTGACTCGAACGGCATGGCGGCGGGGTAGCCCTGATTGTGCCAGGAGGCGTGATCCGAGCAACCATAGCCACAGCTGTCATAGCCATAGCTGACTTGCGGCAGGTAGGCATCGATCAGCTGGGTGAGGTAGCCGGTCAGCCCCTTGTCGGTGTAGTCGGTCATAAAGACGATGTCGTTCGCCGAGCCCTTGTAGTTGGTCATATCCAACTGGAGCGCGGCCAATACCCTGGTGTTGGCCGCCTTGTAACGGCTGGCGATATCCTTGGAGCCCCGCAAGCCCACCTCCTCTGCCGCATAGCCGATAAATTGCAGGGTGCGCTCCGGCTGGCGGCCCTGTTCGGCGATGACCCGCAGCACCTCGGTCAGGGTGGCGATGCCGGAGGCATCATCATCGGCGCCGGGGGCCAGCGTCTTGCTGTTGGGGGCCGAGCCTGCGGTGGAATCGAGATGGCCACCGAGCACCACCACCTCGTCCGGATAGCGGCTCCCCTTGAGGGTCAACACCACGGATTGTTGCGGGTAGCCGCTATGTTTGACCCGGCTGACGCTGGCCCATGGCAGGGTACTGCCGAGGCTCTGCCACTGGCTGGCTACCCAGTCGGCGGATTGCGTGCCGGTGGGGGTGGTGTAGTAGCGGTTGCGCCAGCCGGACAGCTTGCTGATGGTGCTGGCGATATTGCCTTGATCCAGATGAGGCAGCAGCCGGTTGACACTCGCCCCCTGGGTCAACGGCGGTGCGCTGAACAGGTTTTGGCTAAGGGGCTGGGCCATGCTCTGCAGCGCATCGGCCAGGGTCGTGTGCACCACATAGCCACCGCAGCGCTGGTGCCCCTCGTGCATCAGGTGCGAGAGGGAGCCAAGCTCGCTTGCCTCAATCTGGGCCAGCTGGACGGGCGCCCCGCTGGCACTGAACAGGGGGGAGAGCTTTGCATTGACCTGCTTGAGTTCCACCCCGCTATCGGCCCCAATCGTGATCCACACGGGAGCCCCCGCCTGAACGGCAAGGGGAATCAGGGGGAGCAAGAGGGCTGCAGTCATCGCTTTCATGTCGGATCCTTCCGGTTATGGTTAACAGTAAGTAGGCTTAATGGGCCTCATAGGAATACCAACCTAGTCTAGGCACTCACTGCTGTCAAAAAGGTGGATGTCCCGAAAAAAGGGCGCTTATTAGCGGCCAAGTGCTCTATGTCGATGCCTGATCCCGTTCAGGCCTGACCCCACTGCCTTTGTAATTCCTTGTCGATGTTTTTCCTCTTCCCCGACAGCGCCAGCTTTCGGGTTTTTTGTATAGCGGGGGCCAAGGCTGCAACAGAATGGGTTTCGTATTGAGCCCATTTTGGCTAACATGCCGCACTTCACGAAGCGACAAGGGCAAGGACGCGATGAGCAACAAGACACTGCAATCCCTCTTTCACTACAAACGCTGGGCCGATGGCGAACTGCTGGATGCGAACGCCACACTCGATGCGCAGCAATATGGCGAGGCACACCACACCTGTCTCAGGATCTTCAACCATATCCATGTGGTCGATGCCATCTTCCAAGCCAATCTGCTGGGGGAACGCCACGGCTTTACCGCCACCAATACACCGGAGACACCGACCCTCACCGCCCTGCGCAGCGCAGTCACCGAGCTGGATAACTGGCTGGTGGATTACGTCGCGGCGCTGAGCCCACAAGAGGGAGCAACCCCGCTCTCGTTTCGCTTTGTCGATGGTGACAAGGGGCAGATGAGCCGCGACGAAATGCTGCTCCATCTGGTGACTCATGGCGGCTATCACAGGGGCGCCATCGGGCGGGTTCTGGTGCAGTGCGGCATCACGCCGCCGCGCGATACCCTGACCACTTTTTTGCATCGCAGCGAGCCGGAGCGACGTGGCCAAGATAGCGCGTCACTGGCGCAATAACGGAGTCTTGCCCTTATGAATCGTCTTGTATGTATTTCTCATCCGCTGCTGCTCGCGCTGCCATTGCTGCTAGGTGGCTGCGCCGCCGCCATCGATCACTATTCGGGGCGCTTTCGCGAGACCCTGACACAGGGACAACCCCGAGAACATATCCGTGCCGAGTTGGGCGAACCGCAGCCTTGTACGCAAGGCCAATATATGGATACGCCGCAGGTCAAGGGGTGCGATCGCTTTACCGTGCTCGGCAAGATCCACAAGCGCGCTGACGGCAATGGCCAGGCCACGGCGAGCGCCGTGACCATGGGGCTGGGGGAGCTGATCCTGGTGCCGATGACAGTAGCCGGGGTCGCGGCGGACTACACCCAGCGCCACACCATTACCGTCTATTACAATCGGGACGATCACTACCTGTTTCACACCCTGCAGAACGCCAAGGGGCAGGAGGTAAGACAATAAGCCCCCATCCTAACAGTGCTCACTGACCACTCAGCCGTGACCGGCGCAGTGGTTGGTTGAGCCTCTATTACCCTCCCTATAGCCATCCTCTGCCCCTCCCCTTGCTTACTGCTTTATCAGAAGTCATCAGCCTGTCATCTGGCTGACATCCCGCGGTCATTTTCAAGCCATAGAGTTTTTCACTTATTTTTCATATGGATAGATAAGGAACATCATGACTTTCCCGCGCTCTTCTTATGTGGCTGTGGCCGTCTCGCTGGTCTTGCTTGGCGGCTGCCAGTCAGAGAACGAATCGTCTGCCGACAGCCAGGGCAAAACCGCCTACCAATACAGCACCAAAGCGGTCTACAGCCCGCAGCAGCAGGCGGAGAGCTACGAGCCAGCGCCTCAGGGGTTCAGCCCGGTCTTTACCGAGATGGTGGCGCGCCACGGCTCGCGCTCCCTCTCCAGCCCGAAATATGACGTGCTGACCAAGCTGGTATGGGAAGAGGCGCAGCGTCAGGGGGCGCTCACCACTCTCGGGCAGGGGCTGGGAGGCAAGGTCGATCTGGTGACGGCCGCCAACCAGAAACTGGGCTATGGCCTGCTCTCGGCGCTGGGCAAGGAGGAGCACGCCAATCTCGCCACCCGGCTGGCGGCGCGGCTACCGACCCTGCTCAACAGCAGCGAGCCCCACTGCATCAAGGTGGTCACCTCGGGCAAGGACAGGGCCAACGAAAGCGCCTTCTACTTTATGGAGAGTCTCAAGCGCAACGTGAGCTATGTCAGCGACTCGGCGCAGTGCTACCTCACGCAGGATGACCCCTCGAAGATCGACAAAAAGCTGGTCAACAAGTTCGAGCTCTACTTCCACAAGACCACGCCCGAGGGGGATTACGCCCGCTACCTGCCCGCCTATGAGAACTATCAGCGCTTTATCGGCGACGAAGATGCCGGAATCGCCCCGGCCCCCGAGCTGGCCAGGGCGCTGGATCAGCTTAAAAACCTGAGCAAGACCAAAGAGATGGCCCGCAGCATGCTGGAGCGTATCTACAGCAAGGGGTTTGTCGACTATCTGGCGGGCGGCGTCGAGTTTGTCGCCGTCAACCCGGAAGATGGCGGCATGACCTATGTGCGCGACGAAGTGGATGCCGCCCTGATGCTCTACAACCTCTTTATCATCGGCCCCGGCATGATCCGCGAAGCGCAGGCTCAGGGCAGCGAACCCTGGGCGCTGGAGCAGTTCCTGACCCCACAGGAGTCTGCCTGGTTCTCCTACCTCTCTGATGCGGAAGATTTCTACGAAAAGGGGCCGAGCTTTGCCAACCAGAGTGCCCCCTACGCCATTGCCCAGCCGCTGCTCGACGGCCTGTTTGGCGAGGTGCAGCGTCAGGTGGTGGAGGGCGAGCAGAGCCGACGGGCCACCCTGCGCTTTGCCCACGCCGAAGCCATTATCCCCCTCGCCGCCCTGATGAAGCTGGAAGGGAGCCGTCAGGGGGCCAGCCCGGATCAGCTGTTCAGCCAGCAGAACAACGAGTGGCGCGGCGGCTGGGTCTCCCCCTATACCGCCAATATTCAGTGGGATATCTACCAAAACGGGCAGCGGCAGGTGCTGGTCAAGATGCTCTACAACGAAAAGGAGATCGCCTTTAAGACGGGCTGCCAGCCCTACCAAAGCGGCAGCCACTACTACGACTTCGAGGAGCTCAAGCGCTGCTACGGCTATCACGGCTAACCCTTCGCGCGCCGGATATGGCAATCACCAGGGGCGACCAGCGGGTCGCCCCAATCCACTCCCCTTCCCTGCTTGCCAAAGCGGGATATGGCTACAAAGCCGCCTTCCGGTTCCATTTGCTGATCCAGTTCAAAAAACGATTAATTTCTGATAGTTGAGTCACTTTAAGGCTCGCCTCGGCAGTTTCGTTTGGCTTACCATAGCCATCCAGAACCTGTTGAACAGCGATGGGTTGCTGCCAGCGCGGGTCAAGGGAGCATATTGGAAGCTGTAATCCACGGGCGGTAGCGTGAGTTTACACGGGGTAAAAACTTGCACCGTAAAGGTGGTAATTTTGGCATTTATCAAACTCTACAGAATTTTGCGTATATAAATAACACCATTTATCTATACAAGTTGGAGGTTAACGATGGAAGAGTTTTTAAATATATTCAGTAGCCCTCTTGCTGTAGCAATCGCTTGGATTTGCACGGTTTTTAGCTGCTTTTATGCATTGTTACAGAAAAGTAATGCAACGAAGATTAGACAAAACTTCAATGACCTAAATATAAAGTACAATGACCTGAATATTAAAAACTTATCTCTTGAACAAAAAATAACAGAAATAGAAAATAATGATATTCATGATAACTACCAAGAAGTAAATCAAAGCGGGAATACAAACATTAACCAAGGTGTAATCAAGGGTGACTTTAATTTCTACAACTGATATAACCAAGGTCCCCTATGTGTGAAAACAAATTTGAAATTGGAAGAATCGAAGGAGATTTCAATAATGTTATATCTCCAGAGATCAATGTTGACTCAATCATCAACGTAATAATTGGCGACATTGCTCAGGCTGATGTAAAAATAGATCGCACTGATCGCCACTTTCCTGCTGCTGTCGCTATGAAAATAGACCATAACCTACTTAAAAATAAGCGACGCATTGTATTACAGTACAAATCATACTCATCTCACATTGAGAGAGCCTACGTATTGGCTGAACAGAACATAATCAATGGAAAGCAAACTGCCATGTGCTTTCTGAACGATATGTACTGTAACTCACTAGAAAAATATGACATTGATTCGTTCGAACCAGACCTTCATAAGATAAGACAACACGCGGATGATATCATTGACGATGTAATTAAACAGTTAAGAAAGTTCACTTATAACTCTGCAAACGTCACTCCATTCAAAGAACAAATAGAAATTGGTATTAACGTAGTCGTCGCACATGCGTTTGTTGAATGCTTTATTTTGGAGAATCCTAATGCTACCAACTAAAGGATGCAATCCAGAATTTAATGTTCTTTACATTGGCGGTTTTATTCTTAAGAAGATTCATGAGCGAAAAAATAAAAAAATGCCTATTGTACAGATATTCAAAGTTGTAACAAGAGAGCTCTCGGTCTCTGTTGATCATATCATCCTTGCGCTAGATTGGCTTTATATTATTTCTGCTATTGACTGCAACGGCAAAGAGGCATTTATCAATGAAATTGCTTAGGTTTCTCTTAGAAATTGATGGTGAAAAAATAAGGGACATTCCATTTTTAGACAATCTAAATATAATTACAAGCAATAAGAAATCAGACGCTCCTGGTAATAGTGTTGGTAAATCGACTCTAGGAAGAGTACTGGACTATTTATTTGATGGTTCAATAGGACCAATTTATATTGATGATGAATTTCAAACCCCAAAGTATGAAATTGCACAACTCTTTACAAACAATGAAGTATACGCCTCACTTGAATACCTTGGACTAGATAGTAAATACACCGTAATTAAACGGAGGCTTTCTGTAGACAAAAGCCAGCAGTATTACTTTCTTAATGACCGTGTAGTGACTAAAAAAGAATATACTTCTCATATCATGGCTAGCATTTTTAACGTCTACTCAGATAAACCAACATTAAGAAAACTAGCTCCAAAATTTTTCCGAACAACTCAACACCGGATGACCAAAACAGTTAAATCTGATAATGGAAGAGGCGTAACTAAATCTGATATAAATACTGTATTTCTATATCTTTTTAACTTTAATGACACTGAGATTCTCACTAGAGTTCATCAACTAAAAACGACTATCAAACAATATAATAAAAATTACGACGCGTTCACCAGCGTAATTACCAAAGACAAGATAATTGGCTCTACTTCCAAAATAAAATCTCAAATTGAGAAGCTAGAGAGATCTCTTTTATCTACTGAGAAAGGAGTTGATAAACTCGACATAGTTTGCAAAATAAATCATATTGATGATGCACAAAAT
>NZ_CAWNZT010000159.1:0-23405 GCF_963878965.1 Aeromonas sp. HMWF015
GCTATGACCCCAACCTGTTCGTGACCGGTATCTCCAGCGCCAACTACTCGGCGCTGCTCAACGATCCCGCGCGACCACTGGTGAACCGCACCACTCAGGGCATTTATGCCCCTGCCTCCACCGTCAAGCCCATGATGTCCATCATGGGTCTCAACGAGGGGGCCATTACCCCGGGCTACCGCTATTTCGGCGGCCCGAGCTTCTCCATTCCCGGTACCACCAAAAAGTTTCGCGACTGGCGCCGCTGGGGTCATGGCTGGCTCGACGTCTATCGCGCCATCGAGGTCTCGGCAGATACCTACTTCTACGATCTCGCCTATCGGGTCGGCATCGACAAGATCCACAGCTACATGACCAAGTTTGGCTTCGGTCAGTACACAGGGGTCGATCTCTATGAAGAGACCAAGGGTGTCATGCCGTCCCGTGACTGGAAGATGGCCCGTTGGCGCCAGCCCTGGTATCAGGGTGACACCATCTCTGTCGGTATCGGTCAGGGCTACTGGAGCGCCACCCCGCTCCAACTGGCCAAGGCGATCAGCATCCTGACCCAGAATGGTCACGACGTCACCCCGCACCTGCTCAAGAGCACAGCCTCCCAGGCGGGGGTGGTCGATGCCCCCATCAACCCCAATATCGCCCTCAAGCTCAAGAACGACAGCTTCTGGAAAGTGGCGCAGGATGGGATGTGGCGAGTCAACCATGGCAGTGAAGGCAGTGGCCGTCACTCGTTTGCCAAGGCGCCTTACTCCTCAGGCGGCAAATCGGGCACAGCCCAGGTAGTCGGTTTGAAGGAAAATCAGGTTTACAACATCAAGACGGTCAAGGCGGAGCATCGCGATAACGCTTTGTTCGTTGCTTATGCCCCCTTCGAGGCACCCAAAGCGGTGGTAGCTCTGGTACTGGAAAACTCCATCGGAGGTGGTGGTGGTCGAGCTGCATCGCCCATTGCACGCCAAATGCTGGATGCCTATCTGCTGCCCCCTGATCCGCAACTGCCACCGGCACCGGAAAAGCCGTCCCAACCGAGTGAGGTCGCTCCCAATGAGTAATTCTGCCCGCCAGCAGAGCATCTGGTACAAGCTGCATATCGACTTGCCCCTGCTGCTCGGTCTGCTGGCCGTGATGACCCTCTCCATGGTGGTGCTCTACTCCGCCTCCGGTCAGGATATGGACTCCATCGTGCGCCAGCTGGTGCGCGGCGGTCTCGCCTTTGCCCTGATGATCGGCCTGGCCCAGCTGCCCCCCTCCCTCTACGCTCGCTGGTCCGTGCCGCTGTTCGCCGTGGTGGTGCTGATGCTGATTGCGGTGGACGTGTTCGGCCACATCGGCAAGGGGGCCCAGCGCTGGCTCGATCTGGGCTTTATGAAGTTCCAGCCCTCAGAGGTGATGAAGCTTTCCATGCCGATCATGGTGGCCGCCTGGCTCAGCCGCCACTCGCTGCCCCCCAAGTTCAGCCATGTGGTGATCGCCCTCATCATGGTGCTGCTGCCCACCCTGCTGATCGCCGCCCAGCCTGACCTTGGCACCTCCATTCTGGTGGCCGCCTCCGGCTTCTTCGTCATCTTCCTGGCGGGGCTCAGCTGGTGGCTGATCGGCTTGGCGGTCCTGCTGATGCTGGCCTTTATGCCGGTGCTCTGGTTCTTCCTGATGCACGACTACCAGCGCCAGCGGGTGCTGATGCTGCTCGACCCGGAGAAAGACCCGCTCGGCCGCGGCTATCACATCATCCAGTCCAAGATTGCCATCGGCTCCGGCGGCGTCTTTGGCAAGGGGTGGTTGCAAGGGACCCAGTCCCAGCTGGAGTTCCTGCCCGAGCGCCATACCGACTTCATCTTCGCGGTGTTCAGCGAGGAGTTCGGTCTGGTGGGGGTTGCCCTGCTGCTGGTGCTCTACCTCTACGTCATCAGCCGCTGCCTGTTTATCTCGATGCAGGCCCAGAACAGCTTCGAGCGACTGCTGGGTGGCGCCATCACCCTCACCTTCTTCGTCTATGTGTTCGTCAACATGGGCATGGTGAGCGGCATCTTGCCGGTGGTGGGGGTACCCCTGCCGCTGGTGAGCTATGGCGGCACCTCCATGGTGACCCTGATGGCTGGCTTTGGCATACTGATGTCCATCCAGACTCATAGAAGACTACTCGCCTGATGAGACGGGTCGGATTGCTGCTCTCTCTCGCCACCACGATGGCGACCGCCGCCGTGGCGCCGGATCGGTTGGCCCTGCTCGCCGAACAGCAGCAGGTGCCGCTGGCGGAGCTGCAGGCTGCCGTCGCCCGCGCCCAGTTACGGCAGGAGGTGCTCGACACCATCAGCAAGCCGTGGGAGGCCAAACCCTGGCATCGCTACCGGCCGCTGTTTGTTACCCCGGATCGCATCCGTGATGGCCAGCAGTTCTGGCAGCAACATGCCGAGACGCTGGCTCGCGCGGAGCAGACCTATCGGGTGCCCGCCTCGCTCATCGTGGCCATCATAGGGGTAGAAACCTTCTACGGTCGCCAGATGGGCCGTCATCCGGTGCTCGATAGCCTCTACACCCTGGGGTTCCACTACCCGGAGCGCAGCGACTTCTTTGCCAAGGAGTTTGCCCAGCTGGTGTTGCTGGCAAGGGAAGAGGGGTGGTCGCTGGAGCGCCTCAAGGGCTCCTATGCCGGCGCCATGGGGATGGGGCAATTCATGCCCTCCAGCTATCGCCACTATGCCGTCGATTTTGACGGGGATGGCAAGCGGGACCTGTTTGCCAACCCGGTCGATGCCATCGGCAGCGTGGCCAACTATTTTGCCAGCCACCAGTGGCGCTGGGGCGAATCCGTGGTGGAACCGGCCCAGATCGGGTTGATGGCGGTCGAACCTCTACTCAGGCCTGAGCCCGAGCTAACACAACAGTGGTCAGAACTGGCGGCGGCAGGGATTGAGCTCGCCACGCCGCTGGCCCCACAGACGCCGGTCAAGTTGCTGGCGTTTGCCCAAGCCGATGGACCGGAATACTGGGTCGCACGGCATAACTTTTATGTGATCACCCGTTACAATCGCAGCCAACTCTATGCGATGGCGGTGTATCAACTTAGCCAAGCCATTCAGGAAGCGTATGCATCTTCGTCACAAACTCCTCCCGCTCAGCCTGAGCTTGTTGCTGGCCGCCTGTAGCAGCCAGCCGGAACAGAGCGCCCCCATCGAGCCGCAAGCACCGGTCAGCAAGCCACCCGTTATCGAGATCCCGCAAGCCACCGGCGCCATTCCGCGCCCCGAGCCCCTGAGTGCCAGCGGCAACCGGGACTACTGGATTGGCAAGCAGAAGCACGAGGTGTGGCGCGACATCAAACACTACAGCGAAGAGGGCACCGCCAGCTGGTTGTCGCCGGATCTGGACGGCCAGAAGACCGCCAACGGCGATGTGCTGGACAGCAAGCTGTTCAGTGCCGCCCACCGCAACCTGCCCATCCCGAGCTATGTGCGGGTCACCAATCTGGACAACGGGCTGGAGACCATTGTGCGGGTCAATGACCGCGGCCCGTTCAACAGCCCGCGCCTGATCGACCTCTCCTACGCAGCGGCCAAGCAGCTGGAGATGGTCGATAGCGGTGAGGCCCGAGTACGGCTGGAGCTGATCAGCGACACTCCGGATCAGATGGTGATCATGGAGCCAATGAAGCCCATCGAAATGACTCCGACCACTCCGGCTGCGGCCTCCAACACGCTGTCGCAAGATGGCTTCCTGGGTGAACCAACCGCACTGGCGATAGCCACTCCCGCTGCCGATCCGGCTCCTGTCAAGGCACCCGCCGCCAAGCCCGCCAAAGCGGCACCTGTCAAACCAGCGCCAGCCAAGGCTGCAGAGCCCGCCAGCAGTGGTGATGGCAAGATGATCCAGGTACTGGCCAGCGGCTCCCGGGATCGGGCCGAGGCGATGGGCAAGGTGATGACCCAGCGTTACGGCGTGCCCTACCGGATCGATGCCCATGGCGCCATTTTCCGGGTGCTGATTGGCCCGGTCGCCGCCGACCAGCAGGCAAGTGTGCTGGAAAAAGTACGTCAGGGCGGACTGGAACAGGCCTTTATCGTGCCCTGATCGTCCCCTTTTGCCGCGGATGTGACTAATCGCTTACTCACTGTCATCACGTCGTTTTATGGCGTGATGACAGGGAGTGATGGATAAAAAACCAGTTCTGATCGCCATCTCGGGCTATAACCTGCGGGCGCATCTGGTATAGTTAGGCCCGCATTTTATCCCCATCTGGCTCGCAGGAATTTCAAGATGTCCAAATTTGCCCGTTCAGTTCTTCTGGCCTCACTGATCAGCGTAACCGCCCAGGCCAATACGCCGGTGCCGACACCGACCCCGAATGCCATGCCCATGGTGGTTCCCGCCGCGCCGGAGATCTCCGCCAAGGCCCATATTCTGATCGATTACTACTCAGGTCAGGTGCTGGCCGAGCAGAACGCCGAAGAGCGTCTGCCGCCCGCCAGTCTGACCAAGATGATGACCTCCTACATCATCGGCCAGGAGCTGCTGAAGGGGAACATCAAGCGCACCGACATGGTGACCATCAGCCAGAACGCCTGGTCCAAGAACTACTCCGACTCCTCCAAGATGTTTATCGAGGTGGGCAAGCAGGTCTCCGTCGATGATCTCAACAAGGGCATCATCATCCAGTCCGGCAACGACGCCTGCGTCGCCATGGCCGAATTCCTGGCGGGCAGCACCGACTCCTTCGCCAGCCTGATGAACAGCTGGGCCGCCAAGCTCGGTATGAACGACAGCCACTTCATGAACCCGCACGGTCTGGATGCGGAAGGTCACTACAGTACCGCTCACGACATGGCCCGTCTGGGTCAGGCGCTGATCCGCGACCTGCCGGAGGAGTACAAGATCTACTCTCAGAAATCCTTCGTGTTCAACGGCATCACCCAGCACAACCGCAACCGTCTGCTGTGGGATCAATCCCTGCAGGTGGATGGCATCAAGACCGGCCACGTCAGCCAGGTCGGCTATAACCTGGTCTCCTCTGCCACCAACAACGAAGGCATGCGCCTGATCGCCGTGGTACTGGGCGCCAGCAGCGAAGCCTCCCGCGCCGCAGAGAGCAAAAAACTGCTCACCTACGGCTTTCGCTTCTTCCAGAGCCTGACCCCGTATAAGGCGGGCACCGAGCTGGTCACCCAGAAGATCTGGATGGGCGACAAGTCTGAAGTGAAACTGGGCGTCGACAAAGATGTCTCCGTGCTGGTCACCCGCGGTCAGGGCAACAACCTCAAGGCTGACTTCCAGCTCGACAGCGAGCTGAAAGCCCCGCTGGCCAAGGGTCAGCGCGTCGGTACCGTGTTCCTGAAGCAGGGCGACAAAGAGATCAAGCAGGTGCCGCTGGTTGCCCTGGAAGAGGTGCAGGAAGGTGGCTTGATGAGCCGTCTGTGGGACTACCTGGTACTGCTGGTCACCAGCTGGTTCAAGTAATCCAACGCACAATCCTCACCAAACAGCGGCGCCAACAGGCGCCGCTGCTGTCTGTGACGGACAAAGGCAGTGAATAACCCTGTAAACTGCAGGTTCCGCCTTACCCTGATTTGTGGTAAAAAGCAGCACTTCCATCCTTGTCTGACCGATCCTGGCCTTGATCCCGGTCCGGGCAGCGCCCATATAGTTATGAGCCGTGCCCATATAGACTTGAAATGGCGGCCTCAACGGGCCATCGGCCACTAGCCATCCAAGATGAAGTCATCCCGGTGATGACGCAAAAGGTGAGTAAATGAATACCAAGTTTGATGAACTGCTGGAGTTTCCCTGCAAATTCCCGTTCAAGGTACTCGGCGTTGCCGACCCGGCACTGCCGGAAATGGTGGTTGAAGTGCTGCAGCAGCACGCCCCCGGCACCTACAGCCCGACAGTCCAGCCCAGCTCCAAGGGCAACTACCACTCGGTCCGCGTGACCGTGACTGCCCAGAGCAAAGAGCACATCGAAGCGATGTACCACGCCCTTGGCAAGATCGAGCTGGTGAAATACGTACTGTAATTTCTCTCTCGCCCCGTTCTGCGGGGCGACTGTTTTTGGCCGCAGCACGCCGCGAGGACGCCATGTCATCCCAGATCCCCGCCCAGTCCAGCCTGATTGTCAGGCAGCTGGGTCGCCGCCCCTACCAGCCGGTATGGGACGCCATGAAAGCCTTCACCGACAACCGCGCCAGCGACACCCCGGACGAGTTCTGGGTGGTCGAGCACGATCCCGTCTACACCCAGGGTCAGGCCGGCAAAGCCGAACACCTGCTCAATCCGGGCAATATCCCGGTGGTGCAGAGCGATCGCGGCGGTCAGGTGACCTATCACGGCCCGGGCCAGCTGGTGCTCTACGTACTGGTGGATGTCCGCCGCTGCAAATTCTCGGTTCGCGAGCTGGTGACCGCGCTGGAGACAGCCATCATCAACACCCTCGCGAAAAGCGATATCCAGGCTTATGCCAAGGCCGATGCCCCCGGGGTCTATGTGAAAAATGACCTTGGCATGGAGGCAAAACTGGCCTCGCTGGGTCTGCGCATCCGCAAGGGGTGCTCGTTCCACGGGCTGGCCCTCAACATCAACATGGACATGACCCCCTTCCTGCACATCAATCCGTGCGGCTATGCGGGCATGGCCATGACCCAGACCAGCGCCCTGGGCGGCCCGCAGAGCGTGGCCGAGGCGCAATCCATTCTGGTGGCCGAGCTGGCCCGCCTGATTGGCTATCAAACAATAACAAACACCGAGAGTGAATCATGAGCAAACCCGTTCGTATGGAGCCGGGCGTCAAGCTGCGCGATGGCGACAAGATGGCCCTGATCCCGGTGAAATTCATGCCGGATCCCAACGAAGAACTCCTTCGCAAGCCGGACTGGATGCGGATCAAGCTGCCCCCCTCCAGCCAGAAGATCGAACACATCAAGAGCACCCTGCGCAAGAACAAGCTGCACTCGGTGTGTGAAGAGGCCTCCTGCCCCAATCTGGCGGAGTGCTTCAACCACGGCACCGCCACCTTCATGATCATGGGCGCCATCTGCACCCGTCGCTGCCCCTTCTGCGACGTGGCCCACGGCCGCCCGCTGGCACTCGATCCGGAAGAGCCGAAGAAGCTGGCGCTGACCATCAAGGAGATGAACCTCAAGTATGTGGTGATCACCTCGGTGGACCGCGACGATCTGCGCGACGGCGGTGCCCAGCACTTCGCCGACTGCATCCGCGAGATCCGCGAGCACAGCCCGCAGACCCGCATCGAGATCCTGACCCCGGACTTCCGTGGCCGGATGGAGCAGGCCCTTGAGGTGTTCCGCGAGACCCCGCCGGACGTCTTCAACCACAACCTGGAAACCGCGCCACGCATGTATCGCGTCGCCCGCCCGGGTGCCGACTACAAGTGGTCGCTGGAGCTGCTGCGCCGCATCAAGGAGATGCACCCCCACGTGCCGACCAAGTCCGGTCTGATGATGGGTCTTGGCGAGACCAACGAAGAGATCGTCGAGGTGCTCAAGGATCTGCGCGCCCACGGCGTCAACATGCTGACCCTGGGTCAGTATCTGCAGCCGAGCCGCCACCACCTGCCGGTCAAGCGCTACGTGCCGCCAGCAGAGTTTGACGAGCTGAAAGATGTCGCCATGGAGCTGGGCTTTACCCACGCCGCCTGTGGTCCTTTCGTTCGCTCCTCCTACCATGCTGATCTGCAAGCCAAGGGCGAAGAGGTCAAATGATCTCGCACGACAGAGTGGCCAAGTAACCGCCACCCTCACAATGAAAAAGAGCGCCTATTGGCGCTCTTTTTGTTGGTGTCACTGACCGTTGCGGCTTGATCTACTTCAGTAGCCGTGGTCGAAGCTCCCCTGCTGATGCCAGCGTTGCAGCTGGGCCAGCACCCGGGTCTCCCGCGCCGTCCACTGGGGACAGGGCCCCGCCAGCTGGGTCTTGTTGGTCTGCAGCGCCTCGTCGAGGGCAAACCAGCCGGGCACGAAGCCAAGGCGGATCTCGTAGGGCTGCGGCTGCGGGGCCACCAGCTGATCGCCAATCCGGCACAAGTAGTAGAGCGAGCGGATGCAGTAGGCATCGAACCCCGGCTCGCGGGCGGCGCGATATTCACGGGTCTCGCCAAGCAGGCCCCCCACTTCCCGCAGCTCGGCACCGCACTCCTCCAGCAGCTCGCGAGCGAGTGCCACATGATGGCTCTCCCCCGCTTCAATGCCGCCCCCGGGGAACATCAGATCGCCGTTGACCCGGGAGTGAACCAGCAGCAGCTCGTCGCCACGGGGCACCACGGCGCGCACCGTGAGGCGCTCAAGCGTGCGGCCATCGGTACGTACCTCGCCATGAACGAAAGAGAGATCGAACGGATTGGGCCAGCAGCTGGCCGGAGAGAACGTCGTCATCACTGCCTCAGGGCCGGTAGTTGCCATGCTTGAGCTGCTCGACAATCTCGGCAGCCCGCACATCGTAGCCATCCTGCTCTGTCTTGCTCAGGGTGTGGTAGATGCCAAAACGCTTGGCTGAAACCTCGGGGCTATCCTGAAACGACTCGCTCACCTTGCCCCACAGATAGGCCAGCCCGTACTGTTTCTGGCCCATATAGAGGGTGCTGAGGGAGGTGAACATGCGGCTGTTGACCTTATCTCCCTCCTGATAGAGGGAGAGGCCGTGCTGCAGGGTGGCAATGGCCTTTTCGGGGTCGCTCTTGGCGTAGATACCGCCGAGCGCCAGTTGCAGCTCGGGTTCATCCAGCGCCTTGGTGCCTTCCTGCGCCATAAACTGCTGACGAGCCAGCTCGTTGGTGTTGTTGGTCCAGTGCCAGAGCAGCAGGTAGGGATCTTGCGAATTGCGAGTCGCCGCATCGAGCTGGGCCAACTGATCCCCGGCCGCCAGCATTCCCTCGACCCGTGGACTCTTCTGCTCGCGGGCATTCTTGTACTCGATGTTGGTGGAGCGCTCGGCACATTTGAGATAGCGCTCAAGGTTACGCATCAGCTCGTACTTGTGCCGATCCGTCCCCTCCTCCTTGAGATAGAAGCGGCTGCGAATGATGTCGGTACGCTCATAGCGGCACCAGCCATCATCCACCAGATCCTGACAGAGCTCGGGATGGTTGCTGCAAATATTGTGGATCCGGTCGTCATTGCAGCCCGCCACCACAAGGCCGACGGAAAGCATGATGAAAGTCTGTCGCAGGGGGAAATTGGCCATGGCTCACATCTTGTTGGTAACGCGGTTGGTAACAACTGGCGCCTTCACAGGCCACCTCCGGCTAGCAAACCGGTTACATATCCATTACAATGCGCGCGCCATATAAGGCCGCGACTGCAGAATAATATAACGAAATATACACCCCTACACTGATCTGCATTCGACGAATTTTCTATTACACCAACAACGTGAAATAAAGGATCTGGTCAATGACCCACGAGCACTACTTGCAAGCGTGGCAGGAGAGCCAGGAGCTCGCCGAAGCCATGCAGCCCTTGATTGGTCGCCTCTACCGACAACAAGGGGTCGAGATCACCCTCTACGGCCGCCCGCTGCAAAACGCCTCCACCATCGATATCCTCAAGGCCCACCGGGTCGTCCGCCGCCACCAAGGCGCTCCCCTCCCCATCCAGCAAAGCTTCCCCCTGCTTCAGGCTATCGTTGCCCTCAACCCCACCGCCGCCGAGGTTGACCTTGGCAAGCTGGCAGTCGGCTACTGGCAGGAGCATCAGGATGAAGCGGGGATCGAGGACTATCTGCAAGCGCGACTGGCACCAGCCCTTGGCCGCAACCAGATGCCGCAGCCGACCGACGTGGTGCTCTACGGCTTTGGCCGTATCGGCCGCCTGCTGGCCCGCCTGCTGATCGAGCGTACCGGCGCCGCCAATCCGCTGCGACTGCGCGCCATCGTGGTACGCGGTGGTCGCGACGGGGATCTGGAGAAACGCGCCAGCCTGCTGCGCCGCGACTCGGTGCACGGCCCCTTCAACGGCTCCATCGAGGTGGATGTGGAACGCAGCGCCATCATCGCCAACGGCACCTTCATTCAGGTGATATACGCCAATAGCCCGGCCGACATCGACTACACCGCCTACGGCATTCACGATGCGCTGATCGTCGACAACACCGGCGTCTGGCGTGACGAAGCAGGCCTCTCCGAGCACTTGAAGGCGCGCGGTGCCGGCAAGGTGTTGCTGACTGCCCCCGGCAAAGGGGAGATGAAGAACGTGGTGTTCGGGGTCAACCATGAGGTGATAGGCCCCGATGACAGGATCATCTCTGCCGCCTCCTGCACCACCAATGCCATCACCCCGGTGCTCAAGGTGATGCAGGAGCGGTACGGCATCCGCCACGGCCACGTGGAGACGGTCCACTCCTACACCAACGATCAGAACCTCATCGACAACTATCACAAAGGCGAGCGCCGCGGTCGCAGTGCCGCCCTCAATATGGTGATGACCAGCACCGGCGCCGCCAAGGCGGTGGCCAAGGCGCTGCCCGAGCTCAAGGGCAAGCTGACCGGCAACGCCATCCGGGTGCCGACCCCCAATGTCTCGCTGGCGATTATCAATCTGTCGCTGGAGCAGGCCACCGATCGGGAGAGCCTCAACGCCTATCTGCAGCAGATGGCGTTAAGCTCGGCCCTGCACCGCCAGATCGACTTCAGCGCCAGCACCGAGCTGGTCTCCTCCGACATGGTAGGCTCCCGTTATGCGGGCATCGTCGACTCCCAGGCGACCATCGCCGAAGGGGATCACTGTGTGCTCTACGTATGGTATGACAACGAGTTCGGGTACAGTTGTCAGGTAGTGAGGGTGATGGAGCAGATGGCTGGCGTAGTCCGCCAGGATCTACCGGCATAGCCCGCCAGGAGCTGCCGGGCTGACCCCGAAGTTTATGGCTCAATAGTTCAAGGAGAAGGCCGGATGTCGTTTCAACAGGGTGAGTTTTTGCAAGCAATCAGGCAGATGCCCGCAGAGGTGTACGAGCGGCTCAAGACCGCAGTCGAGCTGGGCAAGTGGCCCGATGGCAAGCCCCTCACCGACGAGCAGAAGGCCACGTCGCTGCAAGCCGTGATGGCCTGGCAAGCGATGCATCTCGACAATCCCGAACATATGAACATCGGTCGTGACGGCGAGATCGTGATGAAGAGCAAGAGCGAGCTCAAGCGTCAGTATCGCGACGAGGAAGAGATAGTGCGGGTCGACCTTAACCATTGAACCTGACTCGGCAGGCCGCTCGCGGCGGCCACAGCAAAGAGGGGAGCCATCATGGCTCCCCTCTTTTTCCACTCTCCCCATGGTAGGGAGGTCAGAAGCTGTTCACGACCTGTAGCGAGAAGACGTCAGCAAGATGAAGAGCAGCGCAGGAACCGGAGCGTATAGATATACGTGAGGATTCCGAGCAGCACATGAGCCTTGATCACGGCTTCGCAGTAAGGTCACGGACAGTTTCTCAGGGAGTCAGCTCCCCGCGCAGGGACTGCTGCATCAACTCGCGAATGCGGTGGGAGGGCAAGTCCTGACTCAGCAGGAAGTGCAGCTTGGTGAGCGCCGCTTCGGCGGTCATGTCAAAGCCCGAGATCACCCCGGCCCGCGACAGGGCGTTGCCGGTAGCATAGCCCCCCATATTGACCTTGCCGTGCAAGCACTGGCTCAGGTTGACGATGATGACGCCGCGGGCCGAAGCCTCGGAAAGCAGCGCCAGCATGGCCGGGTTTTGCGGCGCATTGCCGACCCCGAACGACAGCAGGATCAGCGCCTTCACCGGCTGTTGCAGGATGTTGGCGATCACCTCGCTGGAGATCCCCGGATAGAGGGTCACCACGCCGATCGGCTGGGGGGTGATGTCGTGCAGCACCAGCGGCAGCTCGGACGGCACACCCAACTCGCCCGCTTCCAGCGAGATGGCGATCCCGGCATTGAGCAGCGGCGGATAGTTGGGGGAGTCGAAGGCGTGGAAGCCGTCGGCGTGCACCTTCTTGCTGCGGTTGCCGCGATAGAGCTGGTTGTTGAAGAACAGCGTCACCTCGTGGATCGGGTAGTTGGCCGCGATATAGAGGGCGTTGAGCAGGTTCTGCTGACCGTCGGAGCGCAGCTCGGCGAGCGGGATCTGGGAGCCGGTGATGATGACCGGCTTGTGCAGGTCTTCCAGCATGAAGGAGAGCGCCGAGGCGGTGAACGACATGGTGTCGGTGCCATGCAGGATCACAAAGCCATCGTATTTCTCGTAGTTGTCGCGAATATCCTCGGCGATACGCTGCCAGTCCGCCGGGGTCATGTCGGAGGAGTCGATGAGGGGCGCATACTCGTGGATATGGTAATCCGGCATCTCGGGGCGGTGGAACTCGGGCATCCGCGCCAGACAGTCTTCCATAAAGCCCGCCATCGGCACGTAGCCGTGATCGGAACGCTGCATCCCAATGGTGCCGCCTGTGTAGGCAATGTAGATAGACTTCTTCACACCCTCTCCTCTTGATGAAGTGAACACCGCCGGAACATGAACCATGTCGGGGTGAACCACAATGTCAACGCCCGCCAGCGCCTCTGCGTGCAGCGGAAACCGGCGAATTATAGAGACTGGCGCCCCAAATGACAGCCGTTCCATGCACCCTTTTCGGCTTTTCTGTCCTCTACCTACATAGTGTTAAATGTCACAATAAACCACTAAAACGAGCATTAATACGACAAAGATGGAATTAAACAATGCTTTTTGCTACAATCCGCCGGATTTTACTAAAATCTCATCTGGATGCCTGAGCATTTCAGGCCCGCACAAGCCCCATCTTTCCTGGGGCGGGGAGATGTTTCCCCTTCTTTGCTGGCACATAAGCCACACTGTTTTCATCCCGGCTGAATCTGTAAGTCTTTTGCTATGAAAGACACAGCCAATCAACATGGGAGTACTGAATGTTACAACTTGATTCCTACGCAACGCTGGTCGCTGCCACTCTGGTATTGCTGCTTGGCCGGGTGTTGGTTACCCGAGTCGGGCTGCTGCGTACCTTCAACATCCCCAAACCGGTAGCCGGCGGCCTGGTGGTCGCGCTGGTACTGCTACTGCTGCGCTCCACCCTGCAGATGGAGCTGCAATTTGATACCAGCCTGCAAACCCCGCTGATGCTGGCCTTCTTCGCCTCCATCGGTCTTTCCGCCGATCTCGCCAGCCTGAAACGCGGCGGCAAGGCGGTGGTTACCTTCCTGATGGTGGTCACCGGCCTGCTGCTGGTGCAGAACAGTCTGGGTGTCGGTCTGGCGACCCTGCTCGGTCTGGATCCCCACATGGGGCTGCTGGCCGGCTCCATCACTCTCTCCGGCGGCCACGGCACCGGTGCGGCCTGGAGTGCGACCTTCTCCGAGAAGTACGGCGTGCAATCCGCTGCCGAACTCGCCATCGCCTGTGCCACCTTCGGTCTGGTGCTGGGCGGCCTGATCGGTGGTCCGGTGGCTCGCTATCTGGTGAAGAAAGTGCAGGTGCCCGGTGAGGAGCACAATCAGGATGAGGCCCCCCAGGGCTTCGAAATGCCGGATATGGAGCGCCCCCTCACCACTTTCAGCGTCATCGAGACGCTGGCGCTGATCGCCATCAGCCTCAAGGGAGGCGAGCTGCTCTCCGCCTCGCTCAAAGGGGGCGCCTTCGAGCTGCCGATCTTTGTCTGCGTGCTGTTTGTCGGCGTACTGCTGCGCAACGTCCTGACCCTGCTGAACTGGCATGAGGTGAGCGATCGAGAAGTCTCCCTGCTGGGCAACGTCAGCCTGTCGCTGTTCCTCGCCATGGCACTGATGAGCCTGAAACTGTGGGATTTGGCCAGCCTGGCACTGCCCATCTTCATCCTGCTGGCCGCCCAGACAGTGGCGATGGCGCTCTACGCCATCTTCGTCACCTTCCGGGTGATGGGCAGCAATTACGATGCGGCCGTGCTGGCGGCGGGCCACTGCGGCTTTGGCCTCGGGGCCACCCCGACGGCGATTGCCAACATGCAGGCCATCACCCAGCGCTTTGGCCCCTCCCACCTGGCGTTTCTGGTGGTGCCCATGGTGGGCGCCTTCTTTATCGACATCATCAACGCCATGGTGATCAAGCTGTTTATGGCGATGCCATTCCTGTAATTCCCTTTCCGTCAGACGTATATGATCAGAGCCCACCTTTCGGTGGGCTCTTTGTTTGTTATCGACTCGCCAGGTGACGCAGGCAGAGCCGGGGCTCGTATCCGCCATCAAGGTGACCCGCGAGCAACTCAGAAGACCCGAAGTCCCCACATCCCGCACTCCTCCGAACAACAAAAAGCCCCGCACTCGACAGAGGGCGGGGCTTGTTTATGTCAGCCGGAACAGACCGAGACGTGCACCTTACAGGATAAAGGTCGACACCTGCTGGTTAAGGTCAGCTGCACGCCCTTTGAGGCTGTGGGCCTGATCCAGATCGCGCATGGCGGCGGCGGTGATCTCGTCACTCACATCCTTGATGGCGGTGGTGTTCTGGGTGATCTCGCCGGTCACCTGGGTCTGCTCCTCGGCGGCAGTGGCGATCTGACCCGCCATGTCGGAGATGAGGGAGATGGCGCTGGTGATCTCTTCCAGCGCACGTACCGCCTGATCGGCATCCTGCACGCTGTTGTCCGCCAGCCCCTGACTGGTCTGCATCAGGCTCACCGCACGGGCAGTGGTCTGTTGCAGGGTCTCGATGGTGGACTGGATCTGCTGGGTGGAGTCCTGGGTACGGCGCGACAGCACCCGCACCTCGTCAGCCACCACCGCAAAACCACGCCCCTGCTCACCGGCGCGGGCCGCTTCAATGGCCGCGTTCAGCGCCAGCAGGTTGGTCTGCTCGGCAATCCCCTGAATGGTGGAGAGGATGCTGGTGATGGCCTGCGCGTGGCGGCTCAGCTCGCCGATCACCTCGGTCGCCTGCCCCACCTCTTCGGCCAGACCATTGATGGACTGGCGGGTCTTGTTGACCAGCATCTTGCCCTGCTCACTGCTCTGGGCAGATTGCTGAGCTGCGGCGGCGGTGTTCTCGGCGTTGCCGGCGATCTCCATGGTGGCGCTCGCCATCTCGGTGACCGCCGTGGCGACCATGGTCACCTCCTGCTGCTGACGCTGCAGCTCGTCCACCGCGGCCTGGTTGGTCACCAGACTGCGCTCGGCATCGGCGTTCAGCTCGTTGGCCAGCTGACGGATATTGCCGATCAGCTGATGCTGACTGCCGACGAAACGGTTGAAGCTGTTGGCCAGTTGGCCCACTTCGTCGTTGGCGTCGATCTTGATGCGCTGGGTCAGATCGCCATTACCATCGGCAATACGAGCCAGTGCCTGGGAGACCTTGGTGAGCGGGCCAAGCAGCATGCTGACCAGCCAGGAGATAGCGAGGATGCTGCCCACCAGCACCAGCAGCGCCATCCCCAGCTGGGTCATCAGCAGAGAGGAGAGCGGCGCTTCCAGCGCGGCCTTGTCCAGCACCAGCACCAGCTCCCAATCCGTGTCGGGGATATCGGCCGCCCACAGCAGCTTGTCTCGACCTTCGTTGTCAAAATAAGCTGGCACCAGCTCCTTGCTCGACTTGCTCTGCTCGATCAGCGCGTTGGTCAGATCATTGTCGATCTCGCTGGCCGGTTTCATCGCCTTGGCGGCATCCTTGTAGGCGATGATGGTGCCATCCTTGTGCATCATGATGGCGAAACCGTCGGCAGGCAGCTGCATCTTGGTCACGTCTTCCACCAGCGAGGCGATGGAGAGGTCACCACCGACGACCCCGCCAGAAACCGGCTGGGCCAGGGTCACCACCATGATGTTGTAAGCCACATCGAGATAGGGCTTGGTGACAATCAGGCCACCTTTGCCCATCGCCTCCTGATACCAGCCACGGGAGCGCGGGTCGTAGCCATCGCGGTTGATGGAGGGATCGGAGTCATTCATCTTGCCGCTGCTCTCACCGAAATAGGTGAGCTGGAAACGGCCGGAAACTTGTGCCTGTTGCAAGGCATTGAGGGGGTCTGCACCGGCCTTGTTGCCGAGCGCCTGGATCACGTCACGACGGGCTGCGAGCCAGTCGCTGACACGCTCGGCCTGCTGGGTACCCAGCCGTTGCAACTGCTCCTGGCTGCCTTGCAGCAACAGGGACTTCTGGCTGCTATAGCTCTGCCAGGAGAGCAACAAAATCACCAACGAAAGGGCGATCACCACTGACAACAGTATCTTCTGCTTGAGTGACAGGTTTTTCATCATATGTTCTTCTTATTGAGGTGAGGAGCGGGTTTTTCCCTAAATTGCACAACACTACACGTAGTCATTAGCGACCCGAATGGCCAAAACTGAACCTGAAAATGGGTCTGCGGGCGATATTTTCTACCGAGGTGGAGAAAAGTGCACCAGAAATTGACGGCATGAGCCGCACAAGCCAAGGCAACCCTGTTTATTCCTTCCACAATTGGCTAGAATATCCCGTTTTTAAATCACATCGACCCTGAGAGTTTTCACGATGTTCGAAGTTAATCCCGTATTAAATAAACTTAAGGAGCTGTCTGAGCGGACCGAGCTTCTTAGGGGGTACCTTTGACTATGACGCCAAGAAAGAGCGTCTAGAAGAGGTCAACGCCGAGCTGGAACAGCCGGACGTATGGAATGAACCCGAGCGCGCACAGGCGCTGGGCAAAGAGCGCGTTGCGCTGGAAAACGTGGTCGGCACCATCGACACCCTGACCCAGGGTGTCGATGACGTCGAGATGCTGGTGAGCCTGGCCGTCGAAGGGGAAGACGAAGAGACCTTCAACGAAGCCATCGCCGAATCCGAACAGCTGGAAGCCAAGCTGGTGGATCTCGAGTTCCGCCGCATGTTCTCCGGTCAGCACGACGGCTCCGACTGCTATATCGACATCCAGTCCGGCTCCGGTGGTACCGAAGCACAGGATTGGGCCAACATGGTACTGCGCATGTACCTGCGCTGGGGCGATGCCCACGGCTACAAGCCCGAGCTGATTGAATGCTCCGACGGCGACGTGGCCGGTATCAAATCCGCCACCATCAAGTTCACCGGCGAATATGCGTTCGGCTGGCTGCGTACCGAAACCGGCGTACACCGTCTGGTTCGCAAGTCTCCGTTCGATTCCGGTGGCCGCCGTCACACCTCCTTCTGTTCTGTGTTCGTTTACCCGGAAATCGACGACGATATCGATATCGAGATCAACCCGGCGGATCTGCGGATCGACGTCTACCGTGCCTCCGGTGCCGGTGGTCAGCACGTTAACCGAACCGAATCCGCGGTACGTATTACCCACGTTCCGACCGGTGTCGTGGTACAGTGCCAGAACGACCGTTCCCAGCACAAAAACAAAGACCAGTGTATGAAGCAGCTGAAAGCCAAGCTCTACGAGCTGGAAATTCAGAAGCAGAACGCTGAGAAACAAGCCCTGGAAGAGACCAAGTCTGATATCGGTTGGGGCAGCCAGATCCGTTCCTATGTGCTGGATGACTCCCGTATCAAGGATCTGCGCACCGGCGTCGAAACCCGTAATACCCAATCGGTGCTCGACGGTGACTTGGACAAGTTTATCGAAGCCAGCCTGAAATCAGGTCTGTAAACAAGCAGGAATCACCATGTCTGAACAAACCATCACTCCGGAAGTCGACCAAACTCTCGAACTCAACAACGAGATGACCGAGCGTCGTTCCAAGCTGGCCGCCCTGCGCGCCCAGGGTAATCCTTTCCCCAACGACTTCCGTCGCGACAGCCTCTCTGGCGATCTGCACGCAGAGTTCGACGACAAAAGCGCCGAGGAGCTGACGAGCCTGGGTAAACGGGTGAAGATTGCCGGTCGCATCATGACCCGCCGGATCATGGGCAAGGCTTCTTTCGCCACCCTGCAGGACATGGCCGGCAAGATCCAGGTCTACGTCACCCGTGACGACCTGCCGGAAGGTTTCTACAACGAGCAGTTCAAGAAGTGGGATCTGGGCGACATCGTGGGTGTCGAAGGTACCCTGTTCAAGACCCAGACCGGTGAGCTCTCCGTTCACGTTTCCGATATCCGCCTGCTGACCAAGGCACTGCGTCCGCTGCCCGAGAAGCACAAAGGCCTGACCGACCAGGAAGCTCGCTGCCGCCAGCGCTACCTGGACCTGATCGCCAACGAAGAGTCTCGCAAGACCTTCATGATCCGCACCCAGGTGGTTGCCGGTATCCGCAAGTTCTTCAACGAAAAGCGCTTCATGGAAGTGGAAACCCCGATGATGCAAGTCATCCCGGGTGGTGCCTCTGCACGTCCGTTCGTCACTCACCACAATGCGCTGGACATCGACATGTACCTGCGTATCGCTCCGGAGCTCTATCTGAAGCGTCTGGTGGTCGGTGGTTTCGAGCGTGTCTACGAGATCAACCGCAACTTCCGTAACGAAGGTATCTCGGTTCGTCACAACCCCGAGTTCACCATGATCGAGTTCTACATGGCCTACGCCGACTACATCGATCTGATGGACCTGACCGAAGAGCTGCTGCGCACCCTGGCGCAGGACATCCTGGGCGACACCAAGATCCGTTACGCCAAAGAGGGCGAAGAGGGCCTGACCATCGATTTCGGTCAGCCGTTCCAGCGCCTCACCATGGTCGAGTCCATCCTGAAGTTCAACCCGGATGTAACTCTGGACGATCTGGCTACCCTCGAGAGCGCCAAGGCCGTTGCCAAGCGTCTGCACATCGAGCTGATGAAGGGCTGGGAGCTGGGCCACGTGATCACCGCGATCTTCGAAGAGACCGTGGAGCACATGCTGCTGCAACCGACCTTCATCACCGAGTACCCGGCTGCCGTTTCTCCGCTGGCCCGCCGCAACGACGTGAACCCGGACGTAACCGACCGCTTCGAATTCTTCATCGGTGGCCGCGAGCTGGCCAACGGCTTCTCCGAGCTGAACGATGCAGAAGATCAGGCCAAGCGCTTCCAGGATCAGGTTGATCAGAAAGAAGCTGGCGACGACGAAGCCATGTTCTACGACGCAGACTTCGTCACCGCACTGGAACACGGCCTGCCGCCGACTGCCGGTCAGGGTATCGGTATCGACCGTCTGGTAATGCTGTTCACCAACAGCCACACCATCCGTGACGTTATTCTGTTCCCTGCCCTGCGTCCGCAGAAGTAAGGCCCACAGAAGCCAGCTAAATCCCTTGGGTCAATCCCGAGCGTGATAGCCCATAAAAACGCCCCGCGACTGCGGGGCGTTTTTTTATAATGCTCACAACAATTGACGAATGCTTACCGCTTATGAGGCTGGCGGTAGCAGCCACTCTCCCTGCCACAAGGTGACGGCCTGACCGGCCATCAGTACCCGCGCCTCCTGCAGTTCAAGCCGCAACTCACCACCACGGGCCGAAATCTGACGGGCCCGCAGTTGCCGTTTACCAAGCCGTTCGGCCCAGAAGGGCACCAGAGCGCAGTGGTTGGAACCAGTAACCGGATCCTCATCGACGCCCACCCAAGGGGCGAAATAGCGGGAGACAAAGTCATGGTTCGGGTCGTTTGAGGGCGCCGTCACTATCACCCCCCGTCCCGGCAAAGCACGCAGAGCATGAAAATCAGGCGAAAGCGTACGGATCTCCTCTTCACTTGCCAGTTCCAGCAAGAACTTGTCTCCGGCCGCTAGGGTTTGTCTTGGTTGGCAGCCGAGCGCGGCAGCATAGGCTAGGACCAGAGTCAGTGGAGCCAATGCGATACGTGGAAAATCGAGCCAAATCCACTCATCTTCGCGCTGGGCCAGCAGCTCACCACTACGGGTCTCGAAGCGGATAGTCTCGTGTGCAGCTACCGCTCCTGTCTGCCACAACACATGAGCAGCCGCCAAGGTGCCATGACCGCAGAGATCAACCTCGACTTTCGGCGTGAACCAGCGTAACTGGTAATGGGCCCTGCCAAGTTGCACCAGAAAGGCCGTCTCGGAGAGATTGAACTCGGCCGCCATCGCCAACTGGCTGGCATCAGGCAGGGCTGCTCCCAATACGACCACCGCGGGATTGCCACCAAGGGGCTGCTGACTGAACGCATTGACATGAAACAATCGGATATTCGACATGGCACTTCCTGTGTTATCAAGTGGCTCTCATTTAACGCACTTTATACCACGCCCCTCTTTTGCTGCGGGAACAGGCGTACATCTGCCCCTTTAATGCATTAATAGAATAAAGAAGATATTTTTATTCTTTGTTGTTAGACAACACGCCCTTTAATCTGGCCAAAAATCAGACCATGGAAGACGCGTGTGATGCAATTGAAGGATTCCCCATTCAACCTCTCCCCCCTCTCTGACGAGCAGCAACGTCAGCTGGGTCAGGTACTCTCGACCCTCAATACCCAGCAACTGGCCTGGGTGAGCGGTTATCTCTACGGCCTCTCCCAGAGCGGTCACCAAGGCGTTGCAACCAGCGCCGCCGTGGCTGCGCCCAGCGGCAGCCTGACCATTCTCTACGGCTCCCAGACCGGCAACGCCAAAGGTGTCGCCACTGCCATCAAGGCGCAGGCCGAGGCCCGCGGTCTACCGGTCACCCTAGCGTCGATGGCCGACTACAAACCCAAGCAGCTCAAGAAAGAGAGCCACCTGCTGGTGGTAGTGAGCACTTACGGGGAGGGTGAACCGCCGGAGAGCGCCGTCGATCTGTTCGAGCAGCTTAAAAAAGGCAAGATCGGCAAGCTGGACGGCCTCAAGTTCGCGGTACTGGGGCTGGGTGACAGCTCCTACGAATTTTTCTGCCAGACCGGCAAAGATTTTGACGACTTCCTCGCCAAAGCAGGGGCCGAGCGGGTTTATGAGCTCGCCAGCCTCGATGTGGATTATCAGGATGCCGCCAAGTCGTGGGGCGAACAAGCGCTCAACGCCATTGCCACGACCCTCTCTACCGGAGCGGCCAGCAGCAGCGTGACCAGCTCGGTGCAGCAGGCGGTTGGCCACAGCCAATACAGCAAGGAGAACCCCTTCCCTGCCCGCCTGTCGGTCAATCAGAAGATCACCGGCCGGGATTCCACCAAGGATATCCGCCATATCGAGATCAATCTGGCCGACTCCGGCCTCAGTTATCAACCGGGGGATGCCCTCGGCGTCTGGTTCGACAACGACGCCGACCTGGTGGGCGAAGTGCTGGCCCTGACCAGCCTCTCTGGTGATGAAGCCACGGCCCACGGCACCTTGCGCGCCGCCCTGACCAGTCACTTCGAACTGACCCGGCTGCACGGCGGCTTTATCACTGGGCTCGCTGATATATCGGACAACGCCGCGCTGAAAGATCTGGCGGGCGACAAGGCCCAGGTCAATGCACTGGTCGCCTCCGCTCAGGTGGTGGATGTGCTCAAACGCTTCCCGACCGCCCTCACGGCCGAGCAGCTGATCGGGCTGCTGCGCCCCCTCACCCCGCGCCTCTACTCCATCGCCTCCGCCCAGAGCGAAGTGGAAGAGGAGGTGCACCTGACCGTCGGCGTGGTGCGCTACCCGCAGGAAGATGGCACAGTGCGCTCTGGCGCCGCCTCCTCCTATCTGGCGGATCGGCTGATTGAGGATGGCGAGGTGCGGGTGTTTGTGGAGCACAACGACAACTTCCGCCTGCCCGCCAATCCCGACACCCCCGTAATCATGGTGGGGCCGGGCACCGGCATAGCCCCGTTCCGCGCCTTTCTGCAGGAGCGGGAAGCTCAGGGAGCCGAAGGCAACAACTGGCTCTTCTTCGGCAATCCGCATTTTACCGAGGATTTCCTCTATCAGGTGGAGTGGCAGCGTTATGTAAAATCGGGGCTGCTGTCGAAGATCTCCCTGGCCTTCAGCCGGGATCAAGCCAACAAGATTTATGTGCAGGACAGACTGCGCGAAGCGGGCCAGGAGCTCTATCAGTGGCTGGAAGCAGGTGCTCACTTCTATGTGTGTGGCGACGCCAACAAGATGGCCAAGGATGTGCAGGAGGCCCTGCTGGATGTGATTGCCGAACACGGTCACAAGAGCCGTGAGGAAGCAGAAGAGTATTTGAGCGAATTGCGTCGTGCCAAACGTTATCAAAGGGATGTCTATTGATGAGCAAACAACCTCTTTCTCACCAAAAAGCGGGACCGGTCGAAGGACCGCTGGCCGACAACGAGCGCCTCAAGCGCGAGAGCAATTTCCTGCGCGGCACCATAGAGCAGGATCTGCAGGACCCGCTCACCGGCGGCTTCAACGGCGACAACTTCCAGCTGATCCGCTTTCACGGCATGTATCAGCAGGATGACCGCGACATCCGCCAGGAGCGCGCCGCCCAGAAGCTGGAGCCGCTGCACAACGTCATGCTGCGCGCCCGCCTGCCGGGGGGGATCATCACCCCGGCCCAGTGGCAGATCATCGACAAGTTCGCCGAAGAGCACAGCCTCTACGGCAGCATCCGTCTGACCACCCGTCAGACCTTCCAGTTCCACGGGGTATTGAAGCGCGACATCAAGCTGATGCACCAGACCCTCAACAGCACCGGCATAGATTCCATCGCCACCGCCGGCGATGTGAACCGCAACGTGCTCTGCACCAGCAACCCGGTGGAGTCCGAGCTGCATCAGGAGGCCTACGAGTGGGCCAAGAAGATATCCGAACACCTGCTACCCAAGACCCGCGCCTACGTGGAGATCTGGCTGGACGGTGAAAAACTGGGGCAGGATGAGGAGCCGATCCTGGGCTCCAACTACCTGCCGCGCAAATTCAAGACCACTGTGGTGATCCCGCCCCACAACGACGTGGATATCCACGCCAACGATCTCAACTTCGTGGCCATTGCCGAACACGGCAAGCTGGTAGGCTTCAACGTGCTGGTGGGCGGCGGGCTGGCCATGACCCACGGCGACACCAGCACCTACCCGCGCAAGGCGAGCGACTTTGGCTTTATTCCGCTCTCCCACGTGCTGGAGGTGGCGGCCGCCGTGGTCAGCACCCAGCGCGACTGGGGCAACCGGGTCAACCGCAAGAACGCCAAGACCAAGTACACCCTCGAGCGCGTCGGCGTCGAAGCCTTCAAGGCCGAGGTGGAGAGCCGCGCCGGCATCCAGTTCGGGCCGGTTCGCCCCTATGAGTTCACCAGCCGTGGCGATCGCTTCGGTTGGGTCGAGGGGATCGACGGCAAGCACCACCTCACCCTGTTTATCGAGAATGGCCGCCTGCTGGACTTCCCTGGCAAGCCCCTCAAAACCGGCATGCTGGAGATCGCCAAGGTGCATCAGGGGGATTTTCGCCTGACTGCCAACCAGAACCTCATCATCGCGGGCGTGCCTGCCGGCGAGAAGGCCCGCATCGAAGCCCTGGCGCGCCAGTACGGCCTGCTGGATGACGGCGTGAGCGAGCAGCGCAAGCAATCCATGGCTTGTGTGGCCCTGCCCACCTGCCCGCTGGCGATGGCCGAAGCGGAGCGTATGCTGCCGGCGTTTGTCACCGACATCGAAGGGCTGCTGGCCAAACATGGGC
>NZ_CAWNZT010000159.1:23415-36912 GCF_963878965.1 Aeromonas sp. HMWF015
CGGTTGCCCCAACGGCTGCGGCCGCGCCATGCTGGCGGAAGTGGGTCTGGTGGGCAAGGCGCCGGGTCGCTACAACCTGCATCTGGGTGGCAATCTGGAGGGGACCCGCATTCCGCGCCTCTATCAGGAGAACATCACCGAGCAGCAGATTTTGGCCGAACTCGACGCGTTGATCGGCCGCTGGGCCACCAAGCGAAATCAGGGTGAGTGCTTCGGCGACTTCGTGATCCGGGTTGGGGTGATTGCCCCCGTTATCGATTCTGCGAGGGACTTCTATGCCGCTTAATCTGCCGCTTAATGTCACTGAAGATGGCCGCCTTGACCTGCAGGCGCTGCTGGCCCTCGGCCGTGAGGAGCAAGTCGAGGCGCTGATGCCCCTCAACCGGGAGCTGGATACCATGAGTGCCCCTGAGCGAGTGCGCTGGGCCCTGGCAAATCTGCCGGGGGAGCATGTGCTCTCATCCAGCTTCGGCATTCAGGCGGCGCTGATGCTCCATCTGGTAAGCCGCGAGCGGGCCGACGTGCCGGTAGTGCTGACCGATACCGGTTATCTGTTCCCGGAGACCTACCGTTTCATCGACGAGCTGACCGAGCGCCTCGCGCTCAACCTGAAGATCTATCGGGCCGAGCTCAGCCCTGCCTGGCAGGAGGCGCGCTTCGGTCTCCTGTGGGAGCAGGGGGTGGAGGGGATCACCCGCTACAACCAGCTCAACAAGGTGGAGCCGATGGACCGCGCCCTGCGTGAGCTGGGGGCCCAGACCTGGTTCTCCGGCCTGCGCCGGGAGCAGTCCGGCAGCCGTGGCAAGCTGCCGGTGCTGGGCATCCAGCGCGGCCGCTTCAAGTTCCTGCCGGTGATCGACTGGAGCAACAAGGACGTCTTCTACTACTTCAAGGAGTTCGACCTCCCCTACCATCCGCTGTGGGAGCAGGGCTACCTGTCGGTGGGCGATGTCCACACCACCGCCAAGTGGGAACCGGGCATGAGCGAGGAGCAGACCCGCTTCTTCGGCCTCAAGCGCGAGTGCGGTTTGCACGAGGAAAATGGCGAGAACGACGGCTCAGGCATCTAATCCCGCCTTGAAATCCAACAGAACAACAAGGGCATCCGAAGATGCCCTTGTTGTTATTTGCCCATTAGCATTCGCCCGTCAGCGGCGCAGCCAGGTCTCAAAGCTATAGGGGTGCGGGTTCTTCTCATCGGCAGGGTGGCTCTCGCAATCAACGCGTTGCCACTGACCATCGTCAAAAGCAGGGAAGCGGGTATCCCCCTCCACCGCCAGATCGATGCGGGTCAGGTAGAGACAATCCGCGCTCGGCAACATCTCGGCATAGAGATGACCACCACCGATCACCATCAACTCCTCCACCGAGCTGCCTGCCAACAGCGCCAGCGCCGCCTCGACGGAGCCCACCACCTCAATGCCCTCAGCCTGATAGTCGGGATTGCGGCTGATCACCAGATTGCGCCGTCCGGGCAGCGGTCGACCGATGGATTCGAAGGTCTTGCGCCCCATCAATACCGGTTTACCGAGGGTGACACGCTTGAAGTGGGCCAAGTCAGCAGGCATATGCCAAGGCATCAGGTTATTCTTGCCGATCACCTGCTTTTTCGCGAGGGCAGCAATCATAGAAATCTTCACGGTATCAGTATCTCACTTCACCATTCATATAATGGGGCGGTTACGATACACGACCAGAGACGGAATAGCCAAACCGAAACTGAGGGCACCGACGATAAAGAGCGCCTTGAGGCCGTTCTCCACCGCACTCTGGATCAACTCCATGGTCACGCCATTGATGTTTAGCTCTACCACCGCAATCATGGTCTTGAAGGCATAGCTGCCCGGGATCATCGGAATAATCGAGGCAACGCTGAACACCGGACGCGGCGCCAGCAGACGGCGAGACCAGTAGACGCAGACAAAGCCGACCGTGGTCGCCGCAGCCAGCGTCGCCCACTCGATGGGCATACCATAGTGGATCAGCAGGGTCCGCAGACTGTGGGCCAATGCGCCGCCCATGGCGCAATACTTCAGCATCCGTGGCGGCACGTTGAACAGCATGGCAAACCCCACCGCCGGGATGGAGGACCAGAAGGCATCCTTGGCCAGTAGCCAGAGCAAATCCATCATACTTTCCACCCCCAGATCCCCGTGACCGACATGGCGAGAATGATGCCGGTATTGATCCGTGCGCTGATGGTGAGCAGGGCAACCCCGTTCCCGCTGGCCGATACAGAGTCGACAACCTTCATACCTTCCACCCCCAGATCCCGGTGACCGACATGGCCAAAATGATACCAATGGCGGCGCTGATGGTCAGCAGGGTCGCGGTCCCCCAGCGGGCCAGCCCCATATTGAAGTAGCCCTTCACCATGTCGGAGACCGCATTGATCAGCGGAAAGCCCGGCACCAGCAGCAGCACGCTGGCCGCCATGGCGAGATAGGGCTGGTCACCCCAGTTGAAGAAGGTGGCGCTGGAGGAGAGCAGGGTGGCAATAAAGCCGGTGGCGGCAAAGTTGATGAGCGGGCTATGGTGATGGCGAGCCATCAGCTGGCGCACCCGCATCGCCACGGCAGACGAGAAACAGGTCACCAGGAAGATGGGCCAGTCACCGCCAAACAGCAGGCTAAAGGCACCACAGGAGAGCCCCACCATGGGGACCACCAACCAGGGGTGATAGTGAAAGGGGACGATGGCCTCGAGGCGCTGGCGCACTTCACGGGCACCGATCAGCTCTTTTTCCGCCATGATGCAGATCCGCTGGATCTCGCACACCACCTGCATATTGATGCCATGTTCGCGCACCCGCCGGGTAGTGGTGACGCAACCCCCCTGATAGAGACTGGTGAGCACGATGGCACTGGAAGAGATGGCCATTTCGACACTCTCCAGCCCCAGCGCCATCCCCAACCGCACCGTGGTCTGCTCGATGATCCGGCTCTCCGCCCCGAACTGGGCCAACATCTGACCCACCTTGACGATAATGCGGGTGATCTCTGTCTGTTGTTCCCGCGACAACACCCGTCTTGGTGTGATACTTCTCATAATCCCTTCGAGTCGTAGCAATAAAAATTTCGGCCATATTAGCCTAACTTTTACTGTTATTCATCCACCCCTATCACAACCTGACTAATAAGTTATTACAAGAAGGAAAAAAGAGATTACATCACAAATACATTACGACTAACATTAAAAACCATAACAATCAGGTCGCCAGCAATTCCCTTTATTATGGCCTCACCGATTTGGCTGAAATATCAACCAAGGGGGTTATTTCAGATTATTTGCGACGTCGATAGTCCGCCAGATGGATTATTTTACCACTGCCATCGCTTTCAGGCGGAGGGTCCCCCTCTTCCCTGAATTGGCTCATTTCGCTGCGCATCAAATAAAAAGATTCCCGCATCATGTTGGTAATCCGGATACAGCTATCAAGATTGTTTTTCGCCAGACGGCGCTGACCATCAATCTTGAACTGCAACCCGCGCAGACGGCGCTGCTGATCGGGGCTCGCTCGGGCCATCAACTGGTCGATCTGCTGCTCCAGAATCGCATCCAGCCGGGAGGGCTCACTCGCAGCCAACTCCTTCAGGGTGTCAAAATCAGGCAACTCCATATGCCCTCCTTGGCGACTATTGCTGGCAACACACTGCGGTACCACACCATCACGTCCCAGCCATATAAATCTGTATATACGACGCGGCTAAAAAGGGTTCAATCCATCCACTGGCGACTAAACCGGACAATGGTCACTACGAGGGTGTCTATCTATTTTAATTGTGTTTGGAAACAAGCGATTGTTTTTAATTCAAGCGAGATAAAACACTTATACATTTTAGGTTGTGATTTTCTGTTTTTTATTGCAAATAAAAATCCGGGTGGCCATATTTTGCTTCATTCGACACTTTATTCTTCCCTCACCGACCCGCGTCATCTCCTGACGGTTTAACATATCTCACTGATTATGTTATTTTAATTGCCACTTTTATCGGACATTCAAGAGCAGACCATGAGCAAGGCAAAAATCGGTATCGTCACCGTCAGCGATCGCGCCAGCGCGGGCATCTATGAAGACCTCTCCGGCAAGGCCATCATCGACACCCTGAACGCCTATCTGACCTCGGAGTGGGAACCTGTCTATCAGGTGATCCCCGATGAGCAGGAGCAGATTGAAGCGACCCTGATCCGGCTGGCGGATGAGGAGCAGTGCTGTCTCATCGTCACCACAGGCGGCACCGGTCCGGCCAAGCGGGATGTCACGCCGGAAGCGACCGAGGCGGTATGTGATCGCATGATGCCGGGCTTTGGCGAGCTGATGCGGGCCGAATCCCTCAAGTTTGTGCCGACTGCCATTCTATCGCGCCAGACTGCCGGACTGCGCGACGATACCCTGATCGTCAATCTGCCGGGCAAGCCCAAATCAATCCGAGAATGTCTGGATGCAGTTTTCCCTGCCATCCCCTACTGCATCGATTTGATGGAAGGGCCGTATCTCGAGTGCGATGAAACTGTCATCAAGCCGTTTCGGCCGAAAAAATAGCTAACCCGACCATAAAAAATAATGGCGAGCCACGGCTCGCCATTATTTTTAACTCATCTGTCTGCGCAGAAAAACCGCATCAATTATTTGCGGCCGAATACTTTTACGCCCGCTTTGCTGCGCTCTGAATTACCGTACACTTCGATTTTTTTCACACAACGGCGCGAGCCCAGTGATTTCCACTCGGTTTCTTTATCACTGCTCATTTCCCGATCGAAACGAATGGTCTTGGTACGATCACCACCATAGGTCACCACCACCCGATCCAGGGTCAAATCACGCTCCGCCTTCACCTTGATATATTTGGTCTGACGGCAAACCACCAAAGGAATTGTCGCACCATGATCACCGGCTCCCAGTAAAATAGTCCGCCCCAGCGTGAACTGATCGTCACCGGCATGACTGGCTGACGCCACCACCAGCAAGACAGCACCCAGCAAGCTGCGTGCAGAAAAACGGGAATTCCAGATAGACATCAAGGACATAACACCTCCAATAAAAAATGGAGTGTGATGATAAGGGTTAAACCATAACGGAAGCTGTATCACAGCTGAATTTGCTGCGAATGTGCGGGGATCAACAGAGAAAACAGCGCGACTTTTCGGCAAAAAGAGAAGAGCCGCAGATAGCGGCCCTTGCGGCAAGAGAGCGCTTAGCGCTCCATGATTTGGGTCACGTCATCTTTCTTGATCATCACCTCGCGCCCTTCATGATCGTAATAGCGATACATGCCGGTGCTCTCGTCCAGCTTGGGTTTGCTCTCTGTGGTGATCATCTTGCCATCCTTGGTGCTCATGATGTATTGGGAGCTGCATGCCACCAGCCCCAGGGCACACACCAGGATCATCATCAGTTTTTTCATTGCGGCCTCTTCTGCGATCATCCTCACCACGAGGATGTTTCTTGAAGCCTAGTTCAATCGCACGGCACGGGATGGCGCGATGAGCAAAGCGGGATCGCCGTCAATAATCAGCGACTTAGCCTAGTTATCTGGCCGGGTGGCGAGCGCAATGAAAAAGGCCGGACATCTCTGTCCGGCCTCTTCTTTCAAGCGCAAAAACGCAATCATGACTTGGCGGGCTGACGCTCACCGGTCACGGTCGGATTCTTGGGATCCATGCTCCACTCGTACCAGCCGCCGTCGTAGACGCTGATCTGTTTCCAGTCCATCAGCCAGGCGTAGAAGAAGGCCTCGGAGGCACGCCAGCCGGTACCGCAGTAAAACGCAGCCTGCTGGGTCGGCTCGATGTTCCACTGGTCCCACATGGCGAGGATCTCGCGGGCCGGCTTCATGGTGCCGTCCGGGTTGTGGAAATCGCTCATGCTGTTGGCATCCACCCCGCCGTGACCCCACTTGGCCCCCGGGATATCGCCCTTCGGCTTGATGTAGCTGTAACCGGATGTGTTGCCGACAAACTCGTCCCAGGTACGCACGCTGACCAGCGCGCTATCGGGCTGCTTGAGCAGCTCTTTCGCCTGACTTAGCGTGGTGTAGTACTCGGGGTGAGCGGGAATGGCCACGCCAAACTCCTTCACCGGCTCATATTTGTTGGGCAGACCGGTTTCGGTGCGCAGATGCTGCACGAACCAGGCATCCAGACCACCATCCAGCAGGCGCACATCTTCCACCCCCGCATACATCATCAGATGCGCGGCACGGGCAGCCGCCATGGTGTTGCGACCATAGAGGATAACGGTGGTGTCGTGACGGATGCCGTTGTCCAGCAGCAGCTTCTTGAGCGCTTCGTCAGAGACCTTGTTCCACAGCGGCTCCTCTTCGAGGCTGTTGGTATCGATATAACCGGCCCCCGGGATATGGCTGATGAGGTAGGCCTTGGGTGAACCCCAATCCACTTCAAACAGCTTCCAGTCACCCTTGGGCGCCGCTACAACCGGCTTGCCCTCTTGCAGATCCGCCAGCCAGCGCGGATAGACCAGCTGCTGCCAGCGTGCCAGCGACTCGCGCGGTGCTGCTTGCCACCCCTGCAGCTCGAACAGCTGCTTGATCCCCTGCTTGCGCAGCAGACGGGCCACCTCGGCCACTTCGCGGGACGCACCGTAGAGCGCAACCGGACGATCGGCTTTCAGCCCCTTGATCTCGAGCGCCTTTGGCCACTCTTCATCGCTGTATTTCCACTCGGCAGAGAGGTTCTCGGCGCCCGCCACATGACCGCCCTGCTTCTCCCCTTCCATCGGCCACCCCTGATAGAAGTAGCTGGCGCGGGTATCCAGGATGACAGCCTGTTTGGCCTTGGCATCGGCCAGCGAGAGCGGTGGCAATTCCCCTGCCACGGCGGGCAGGGCACACCAGAGCAGTAAGGTCGCCAGCGCGGCCTGCAGGAAGCGAAGATGTCGTTTCATGATGATGTCTCGATTCATAGTGAACAAGGTTAAAAAATGGAGCGACCCAGCCGCTCGGCCAGCAGTTCCAGCGCCGCCGTACCCGCCAGCGAGTTGCCGGCTTTGTTGAGCTCGGGCGACCAGACACAGACGCAGAGTTCGCCCGGGATCAGGGCGATGATACCGCCGCCGACGCCCGATTTGCCCGGCATGCCGACCCGATAGGCAAAATCCCCCGCCTCGTCATAGAGGCCGCAGGTGGCGAGCAGGGCGTTGACCTGTTTGGTCGTGCGAGCAGGCAGCAGCGGCACGCTGTCGCCCAGTGGCACACCACGGTTGGCCAGATAGATGAATGCCCGCGCCAGATCGACGCAGCTCATGCGGATGGCACAGGCATTGAAGTAGCTTTGCAGCACCTTGTCCACTTCGTTTTCGAAGTTGCCATAGGCCTTCATCAGATAGGCGATGGCAGCGTTGCGGGCAGAGTGCTGATATTCGGAGCGGGCCACCACCGGATCCGCCATGATGGCCGGGTTGCCACTGAGGCGACGCACCAGCTCCAGAGTACGTTGACGCGGCGCGGTGAGGCGGGTCTCCAGCAGATCGCTCACCACCAGCGCCCCGGCATTGATAAAGGGGTTGCGGGGGATCCCCTGCTCGAACTCGAGCTGCACCAGCGAGTTGAACGGCTGGCCGGAGGGCTCCTTGCCAACACGGGCCCAGATCTCCTCCTCCTGATAGAGGGTGAGTGCCAGGGTCAGGCTCAGGGCCTTGGAGATACTCTGGATGGAGAAGGGTTCAAAAGCGTCACCGGCGGTGAACAGCTCCCCCTCGACGGTACAGACTGCGATACCCAGCCGATCGGCCGGTACCTGAGCCAGTGCCGGAATGTAGTCGGCCACCTTGCCTTGTCCCAGCAACGGGCGCACCTCTTCAAGGATGCTGGCCAGTAATTCGGATGACAACACCATAAGCAATAAGCGATTCCATGACTAAAACAGCGGTGGAGATCCCATCCCCACTGACAAAAATCCCGCCAGCGGCGGGATTTTTCAGTTACCCACAACAAGGCGCCAGATGCGGCAGCCTTGTATCAGGCCGGTTCACCGTACCAGAGGTCGAACAGCTCGGTAACGACCACGGCTTCCATCCCCTTGCCTTCCAGCCAGGATTTGACGGCAGCGCGGTCTTCTTCGGTACACTTGCCCAGTTGCTGGGTGCAGATCATCCCTTCCCAGGCCAGGTGACCGGAGCCGGCAAAAGCCAGTTTACGGGGTTCAACAACCTCATCGATCATCGCATCGACTACCGCATCGATGGTCTCTTCGGCAGTGCCGACCGGGAAGTTGAAACTGATGTCGAAACCCATTTCCTGGAATTCATCGACGCGCAGTTTCTTGCGCAGGCGGCGGCTACGATTGGCCATGATAGCTCCTCAAGTTAGTTGATACGCTAGGTGTGTTGACGTGCCAGCTTAGCTGACACGCTTGAAAATCAGATCCCAAACCCCGTGGCCGAGACGGTGGCCACGTTGTTCAAATTTGGTCAGCGGACGCCAGTCCGGACGGGGCACCCAGTTGCCGGTGGCAGAGGTATTCTCGTAACCCTCGGCGGCGCTCATCACTTCCAGCATGTGCTCTGCATAGTTTTCCCAGTCGGTCGCCATGTGGAACACGCCACCGATGGCCAGCTTCTGGCGAATATCCTGGGCAAACGCAGGCTGTACGATGCGGCGCTTGTGGTGACGGCTCTTGTGCCAGGGATCCGGGAAGAAGAGCTGCAGGCAGGAGAGGGAACCGTTCGGGATCATGTGCTCCAGCACTTCCACCGCATCGTGGCAGATCACTTTCAGATTGGTGACCCCCGCTTCCTGAGCGGTACCCAGACAGGCGCCCACGCCCGGGGAGTGCACTTCAATGCCGATGAAGTTCTTCTCAGGGGCATTCTTGGCCATCTCCACCAGAGAGGCGCCCATGCCAAAGCCGATCTCCAGCACCACAGGTGCCTCGCGGCCAAACAGTGCGACCAGATCGAGCTGCTTTGGCTCGAAATCGATACCCATGACCGGCCAGAGCTCTTCCAGGGCCTTCTCCTGCCCTTTGGTCAGGCGGCCTTCGCGACGGACAAAGCTGCGGATCTTGCGCATGAACTTGCCGTCTTCGTTAAATACATCTTGGGTCACAGGCATAATGGTCTCGTTATTTCATCAATCCGGGTAATACATCTTGTGTTCGATCCCGAGCGGGACCGCTCGCGGCTCGGTATTTCATCGCCCCGCGAAAACAGGGGAGCGAATTATCCCAAGATAGGCCCAAGGCGCAAGTGTTTCGCGCAACAAATATTCCGGCCATCCACTTCCCTGCCCCCTCACTGGCATCACCACACCGACTAACCGTCCAATATAATCCGCAGTAGAGTCGTTCCAGCCCTTTTTTGGCGATTTTTGTGACAATCATTGCCTCATTTCTGAAATCTGATACAAACGGATAACCTGGCGGTCGAATGGAGCGACCGCCCACATGCCGAGAGAATTGTCTATGCAGCCGTTTTTTGCCCAGCGCTTCGAGAAGGTTGAACCTTCCTTTATCCGTGAAATCCTCAAAGTTGCCGCCAATCCGGAGATCATCTCCTTCGCTGGTGGCCTGCCCAATCCCCACCTGTTTCCGGTCAAGGCGATCGATCAGGCCTGTCAGGATGTACTGCGCGAGCAAGGGGCTGCTGCCCTGCAATATGCGGCGACCGAAGGCTTCGCCCCGCTGCGCCAATATATTGCCGACCGCTATCTGGCCCGCCACGGCATGCAGGTCAATCCGGACAACATCCTGATCACCAGCGGCTCCCAGCAGGCGCTGGATCTGCTGGGCAAGGTGCTGATCGACGAGGGTCAGGATCTCATCATCGAAGAGCCGGGTTACCTTGGCGCCATTCAGGCCTTTTCTGTCTACCAGCCCACCTTCAAGCCGATCACCCTTGAAGAAGAGGGGCTGGACCTGGCGGCGCTGGATGCGCTGCTGGCAAGCGGCTCCAATGCCAAGCTGCTCTACGGCGTGCCCAACTTCCAGAACCCGAGCGGTGTCTCCTACAGTCGTGCCAACCGCGAGGCACTGGCGGAGCGGCTGATCAGCCACGAGCTGTTGATGGTGGAAGATGATCCCTACGGCGAACTGCGCTTCGAGGGCGAGCATCTGCCCCCCATTGCCAAGCTGGCGCCGAACAATACCGTACTGCTCGGCTCCTTCTCCAAAACCGTGGTGCCCGCCTTCCGTCTTGGCTGGATGCTGGTGCCGGAGTGGCTGCGCAAGAAGGTGACCATCGCCAAACAGGCGACCGACCTGCACAGCAACGCCTTCAGCCAGCAGGTGCTGCACCGCTTCCTGACCGACAACTCCCTCGACGCTCACCTGGAGCAGATCAAGGAGGTCTATGGCCGCCAGCGCGCTGCCATGGAGGCCGCGCTGGCCCGTCACTGCCCGCCCGGTGTCAGCTACACCCGACCGGAAGGGGGTATGTTCCTCTGGCTGACCCTGCCAGCCCACATCAGTGCCATGGCGCTGTTTGACGAGGCGATCAAGGAGAAGGTGGCCTTCGTACCCGGCGCCCCCTTCTACGTGCGCCCCGAGATCAAGAACACCCTGCGCCTGAGCTTCTCCTGCGTCGATGAAGCGACCATTGAAGAGGGGGTCAAACGCTTGGCCCGCGCCCTCCAGCGCATGCTCTGATCGCCCAAGCCAAACCGTATCAACAAAAAAACCAGCGAGCGATCGCTGGTTTTTTATGCTCCCCATTAAACCGTTCAGCCAAACAGGGTCTTGCAAAACTGCTTCATCGGGATGGGGCGGCTGTAACGATACCCTTGCAGATAGTCAACATGCCGCGCCCGCAGGTAGTCCGCCTGCGACTGCTTCTCGACCCCCTCCGCGATCAGGATCAATTCAAGTCGCTTCGCCAGGTCAATCACGTTTTCAACGATATGGCTGGAGAGTGCATCCGTGCCGATCATCTCCACAAAGCTCCGATCAATCTTGAGTGCATCGACCTGAAACTGTTGCAGATAGGTGAGACTGGAGTGACCGGTGCCAAAGTCATCGATAGAGATCAACACGCCCAGTTTACGCAATTCGGCAAACATCCGGGCGGTTGTCTCATCGGCTACCAGCAGTTCACGCTCAGTCAGCTCCAGCCCCAAATCAACGGGATTGTCCTTAAACGCGTCGAGAAAGGCCTTGCAGTCAGCCAACAGGTCGAGATCCTGAAAGTGCCTGGCGCTGATATTGAAGCAAAAATGGAACTTTGCCGGCAGCTTGCGGGTATAAGGGGAGAAGTGGTCGCGCACCTGCGCCATCAACAGGCTGGTCATGGGCACGATCAGGCCGCTATCTTCCGCCAGCGGAATAAAGCGATCCGGCGAGATCATCCCCTGCTTGGGATGCTGCCAGCGCATCAGCACCTCACAGCCACGCCACTGCTCATCCTCACCGGAGACCACAGGCTGCAGATAGGGGATAAACTCCTCCTCGATCAACGCCCGCTTGAGCTCCTCCGCTGGTGAGCTGCTACGCCCCATCAGCCTGAAGGTGCCGAATCCAATCAGCAGCGCCAGCAGCGGAGAGAGGAACAAGGTATATCTGGAGTAGCGCCATGCGTGGCTCCAGTAGTCATGCACCGTGACCCGGGTGACGACCTGATAGGGGAAATCGGCCGAAGCGAGGGCAATATAACCTTCTTCTGTCGGAGAGGGCGCCGCCCCGACCTGACCTGAGCCAAACAGAGCCCTCTGACCCACCACCAGAGCCATCGGGGAGTTCTTGCTGGAGATCTCCAGGGTATTGCGCAGGTAGTAGCCATCTACACCGATCAGCACACTCCCCTTGTCCGTTTCATGACGCAGCACGATCAACGGGCGATCCGGTGTGACCTCATTGCCAGGCAGCAGTTGCAACCTGCCATCCACATAGCGGTCGGGATTGAAGGGGCCATCGTAGTCACCATAGAGCGAGGTGCAATAGATGTGGCTGCCTACAGCCAGATTGGCGGAACGGACATAAGGCACCGTGGCCACCTGTTCGCGCAGCAGTTGTGCCGCCTCCTTGCAGGAGTGACCAAGCATCCCCTTCACATTGATGGCCGCCTGCTGGGCATGGCCGATGGAGCGCTCAAACATCACACGGGCATGCTGCAACCGTGAATCGGCATCACGCTCTGTCTCCGTCACCGTCTGCCAGATAACGGCAATAACCCCCAGCAGCAGGATCCCGCCCCCCATCAGCAGCGCCAACAGAATCCTCGAGTAAAGCTGGCGAAGTTTCAAACGACGAAATGGCATGGCGGCCTCTTTGATGCTCGGATAATGGGTGACAGCCTCGGTGGACAGGCGAAAAGGGTCGCCATAATAGCGATTGATCAACAAATGTCCACCCAACAAAAATCAATCAATTCAAACTATTGTTCAACAATATGTCGTAAGAAGAGGATAGAGTTAACAAACGTCAAACAGAAAACTCCCGAAGCACGTCTCACTTGTTGAAGGGAAGCCACACCATTAAAGTTGAGCAAACGGCAGCAGGAGCATGCAGCGATGAAGATTCTTATTACCGGAGGAACCGGCTTTATCGGCCGCAAGCTGGTTGCCCATCTCAAGGTCAATCACGAGGTCGTGGTCTTGAGCAGGCAGGGGAGCCGCGCCTACTCCCTGCTCGGTCACGATATCAAGGAATTGGATAACCTCGACCGGCTCGATGACCTCAATGACGTGGACGCGGTGATCAATCTGGCCGGCGAACCCATCGCCGCCGGACGCTGGAGCGAGTCGCGCAAACAGCTGCTCTGCGATAGCCGCTGGCTGTTGACCGAGCAGCTGGTGGATCTCATCAAGCTATCCAGCACGCCGCCCAAGGTGCTGATCAACGCCTCCGCCATCGGCTGGTATGGCAGACAGGGTACCGAAACCCTCGACGAGCAGTGCCGCTCCCCCAACGACGAGTTTACCCACCAGCTCTGCCAACAGTGGGAGACCCTGGCGCAGGAGGCCCAGAGCCGCCAAACCCGGGTCTGTATCGTGCGGATCGGGCTGGTGCTCGGTATGGATGGCGGCGCGCTGCCCAAAATGCTCCCCCCCTACCGACTCGGACTCGGCGGCCCCATGGGATCAGGCAGCCAGATGATGAGCTGGATCCATGTGCAGGATCTGGTGCGCGCCATGCTGTTCCTGCTGGAGCACGAAGAGTGCAGCGGCATCTTCAACGGCACTGCGCCCCATCCGGTCAGCAACCGGGAGTTCAGCCAAACCCTTGCCACCACGCTGCACCGTCCACACCTCTTCTTCGTCCCGGCGCCGCTGTTGCAACTGGTGATGGGGGAGGCGGCAGATCTGCTGCTGACCGGACAAAAGGTGATACCAGCACGGCTGCAACAGGCCGGTTTTCACTTCAGCTATCCCGAGCTGCCGAGCGCCCTCACCAATCTTCTGCGTGAGCCCCGCTAACTCACACCCGCTCGCTGCGTCCACTCGTCAGCGCCCCACATAGCAAGCAGCCCGGCCAATGGCCGGGCTGCTTGTTTATGGTGGCTGCGCTATTGCACCTTGTGTGCATCGGCTCGCGCTGGCGGGATTACAA
>NZ_CAWNZT010000159.1:36965-42122 GCF_963878965.1 Aeromonas sp. HMWF015
CAGCTGACGCTGCATCCCCTGCCCCGCCAGCGTCACCAGCAGTGCCCCCAGTGTCGGCAGGCCGAGCCAGATAGCCCAGTGGAACTGCCACTGCCCCTCGAACCACCACCACTGCAGGCCAAAGGAGCAGAGCTCCACCACCATGGCGGCACAGAGCCCCGCCAGCGCACCACTGGCCACCAGCTCCCAACGCAGCATCTTTTTCAGCAGGTCGCTGCTGGCCCCCAGGGTGCGCATCAGCAACAGCTCGCGCCGACGCTGAGCCATGCTGGCCTGGGTCTGGGTCAGCAGCACCAGCAACGCGGCCACTGTCACCAGCCCCAGCATCAACGCCAGTGCCCGGCTCACCTGCTCCGATACCTGCGTAAGCCGCGCAATCAGATCATCCACATCGATAAGGCTCACCGTGGGGTGGCGGCGGATCAACTCCACCTCGGCAGTGCGCCCCGCCTCGGGCAATCGGTAACTACCAAGCCAGGTACGGGAGAAGGGTGCCAGCAGATCCTCGGAGAAGATCATGTAGAAGTTGGGCCGCATATTGTCCCACTTGATGCTGCGCAGACTGGTGACTCTGGCGCCGAAGCTGCGCCCCTCGATGGTAAAGGCGAGCATGTCCCCCAGCTTGATATCGAGTCGCTTGGCCAGCTCGCTATCCACCGACACCTCGCCGGGGCCTGCGAGCCATTTACCGGCCACCAGCTTGTTGTCGATTGGCAGGGTTACCGTGGTAGTGAAGTTGAGTTCCCGATCGACCCCCTCGCGGCCACTGCTGGCCCCCTCGCCCACCGCCTCACCGGCGATATGGGTCAGCCTGCCACGCACCATGGGATAGAAATCGGAAGTGGTGGCCCCGGCTGCCGCCAGTTCGCTCAGGATCCCCTCCCGCTCGTTCTCGGCCACATTGACCAGAAAACGGTTGGGCGCATCGACGGGAAGACGAGCCGAAAACTCATCCAGCAGATCGACCCGGGCCGCCCAGAGCAAGCCAAACAGCATCAGCGCCAGCGCAAAGCCCGCCAGCTGAAACAGGCCGCTACTGCGCTCGCGCGACAGGTGGGCCAGCGCCAGCCGCAAGGCATGAGGCCCGCTCACTTTCGTCCCCAGCCGCAACATCAGGGCTGCCAGCAGGGCCAACAGCCCCATCAGCAAGCCCATGCCCCCCACCAGACCCAGCGCCAACCGCACATCGGCGGTAAAGCCCCAGACCAGCGCAAACAGCCCGAGCAGGCCGACCGGCAGAGCCAGCCAGGGGGGAATCCCCGCCTCCAGCTCCCGGCGCAATACCCGCAGCGGCGGCACCTTCAGCAGCCGCAAGAAGGGCACAAAAGCGAGCAGCAGGGTGATAAAGAGCGCCACTGCCATGCCCAGCGCAAAGGGGCGCCAGGAGGGGGGCGGCAGATCCGGCGGCAGCAGGTCCCCCAGCAGTTGCAAGGTGATCCACTGCATGGCTGTGCCCGCCACCAGACCTAGCAACGCGCCGATCAGCGTCAGCGACAGCAGCAGGGTTCCCATCAGTTGCCAGAGCGAGTGACGGGATGCCCCCAGGGTCTTGAGCAGTGCCACCATATTAGTCTGGCGCTCGGCAAAGTGGCGCACCGCAATCCCCATCGCCAACGCCCCCAGCAACACCCCGCTTAGCGAGGCGAGCCGGAAGAAACGCTCGGCATTGGCCAGCGAGCGACCCACTTGGGATTCGCTGTCATCCGGTTTGATCCACTTCTGTCCGGCCTGCAATTGCGGCAACAACCATTGCTCGTAACGGGCCAGCGACTCTCGCGGCCCTTTGAACAGATAGCGCCACTGCTGGCGGCTGCCGGGGAGCAGAGCACCGGTCGCCTCGATATCGGCACTGTGGATCAGCGCACGCGGCGCCAGCAGGAAGGGGCTGAAGCCCTGATCCGGCTCCTCGCCAAGCAGGCCTGCCACCTTGAGCACCGTATTGCCCACCTCCAGCTCATCCCCCGTTTTGGCCTTAAGCAGCTGCATCACCCGAGCGGAGAGCCAGATCTCGCCGGGGGCCGGGGCACGGGCAGGTTCCAGAGTGAGCTTGCCGTAGAAGGGAAAACCATCGGGCACCGCCCGAATGGAGGCAAGCTGCAGCGCGTCGCCGTGAAACAGCATGCTGTTGAAGCTGACGGTGGTCTGCACCGCCAAGCCATCCTGTTTAGCCCGGGCTAGCCAGCCATCCGGCAGGGCGGCGGCGGTGCGCAGCACCCGATCCGCTCCGATAAAGTCGCGGCCCGACGCCTTGAGTCCGGCATCGAGCCGATCCGCCACCAATGCCACACTCAAGACACACGCCACGCTAAGCGCTAGCGCCAGCACAAACCAGCGCAGCTCGCCGCTGAAACCTTCCCGGCGCAGCAGTCGCCATCCCAATCGCCACTGCATCATCCCTTGCATCTCCCGCCTGATCCGCAGCTCACCCCGTTACACCACATCATGGGCCACCTCGCGATCCAGTCTGCCCGCCGTCATAACCAGTTGCCGCTGGCAACGCTCGGCCAGCTGATGGTCATGGGTCACCACCACTAGCGTGGTGCCGTGCTTGCGATTGAGTTCAAACAGCAGCTCGATCACCTTCTCGCCGGTCTTGCTGTCGAGGTTGCCGGTCGGCTCGTCCGCCAGCAGCAGGCTGGGACGAGTCATAAAGGCGCGAGCGATGGCCACCCGCTGCTGCTCACCACCGGAGAGCCGTGGCGGCAGATGGTGCAACCGCTCGCCAAGCCCGACCGCGGCCAGCAGCTCGCGGGCTCTTGGTTCGCAATCACGCTCGCCGCGCAACTCGGCGGGCAGCATCACATTCTCCAGCGCCGTCATGGTCGGGAGCAGCAGGAACGACTGGAACACAAAGCCGATCTGCTCGGCGCGCAATCGGGCCCGCCCCTCTTCATCCAGCTCGCCTAGGGATTTGCCGAGGATTTCGATATCCCCCTGACTCGGCAGATCGAGACCGGCCAGCAGCCCCAGCAGAGTGGACTTGCCGGAGCCGGAGGCGCCGACCAGCGCCACCGTCTCGCCGCTATTGACTTGCAGATCGATCCCTTCAAGGATGGTGAGGCTTTCCTGGCCGAGGCGAACCGATTTGCCGAGGCCCTTGACGACAATAATGGGGGTTGAACTCATGCTCTGTATCCTTTGTTCCAATTCCTTGATGACAATCCATAGCGGGAGTTGAATTGATGGTGCGTATTCTGTTTGCCTTGTTCGTGGGCCTCGGCAGCCTGCTTTCGTCGGCTCAGGCCCAGACCCTGCTGGTGCTGGGAGACAGCCTGAGCGCCGGCTATCAGATGCAGGTTGAGCAGAGCTGGCCCGCCCTGCTCAACCAGAAATGGCAGAAGGAGGGGGGCAAACACACTCTGCTCAATGCCAGCATCAGCGGTGAAACGACACAAGGGGCGCTGGCCCGTCTGCCCTCGCTGCTGAAGGAGCACAAGCCGGACTGGCTGCTGATCGAACTGGGGGGCAACGACGGCCTGCGCGGCTTCGCACCGACTATTACCCGCCAGAATCTGGCCAGCATGATCGCGCTCGCCAAGGAGCAGCAGACCCGTGTGGTGTTGACCCAAATCCAGCTGCCCCGCAACTACGGTGCCCGCTATCTGCGCCAGTTCGAACAGATCTTTCCCGAGTTGGCCCAGGCTAACGATCTGCCCCTGCTGCCCTTCTTTATGGATGATATTGCGCTGCGCCCTGAACTTATGATGAACGATGGTATTCATCCCACCCCGGCGGCCCAGCCCCAAATCCGCGATAAAGTTGCCCGCTTTATGGAGCCGTTGCTCAGCCAATAAGCCCGCCGTCTATCGCCAATATCCCATAACCAAACATCCCGCCAAAATCGGATGTTTTGGGCTGTAGACGATCTCTGCGTGGCACCTTGATTCAACCAATCCATCGCCAATACCCAATAACAACACATCCCGCCGAAGCGGGATGTGTTGTTATTGATTTAGCATAACCGGCAGGCAGCTTCTCAGCTTTCCAGCACCTGACGCAGCCGCTCCTGGGCCACGCCGACCAGCAAGTCGGGCTGGAATTTGGAGATAAAGCGGTCACATCCCACCTTCTTGACCATGGCTTCGTTGAAGTTGCCGCTCAGGGAGGTGTTGAGGGTGATAAAGAGATCGGACATGCGCGGATCGCTGCGTACCTCGTGGGTCAGGCGGTAGCCGTCCATCTCAGGCATTTCGGCATCGGTGATCATCAGCAGGATCTCGTCGGTCACCTTCTTGCCAGCATCACACCACCCCTTGAGCAGGGTCAGTGCCTGCAAACCATCCTGACACTCGATCACTTCAAGCCCAAGCTGGCCCAGGGTCTCGCGCACCAGATTGCGGGCTGTGCTGGAGTCATCGACGATCAGCACTTTGCGGCCATGCATCTCGGGCAGGATCTCCCGATCCAGCACCTCTTCGGAGATGCGGATGTCATAGGTGATGATCTCCGCCAGCACCTTCTCCACGTCGATAATCTCGACGATCTGATCAACTCCATCTTCGGGAATGCGGGTGATGGCAGTGAGGTAGTTGGCGCGCCCGGCGGAGCGCGGTGGCGGCAGGATATCCTTCCAGGTCATGTTGACGATATTGGCCACCTGCCCCACCAGAAAGCCCTGAATGGTACGGTTGTACTCGGTGATGATGAGGTTGGATTCACTGTCGATGGGCATGGGGCGCATACCGATGGCGCTGCGCAGGTTGATCACCGGGATCGAGGTACCGCGGATATTGGCCACCCCGCTGATATTGTGATGGGAGCCCGGCATCTTGCTCAGATGGGGCAACTTGACCACTTCCCGTACCTTGAAGACGTTGATGGCGAACATCTGACGGGTGCCGAGACGAAACATCAACAACTCAAGTCGGTTTTCACCCACCAGTTGAGTTCGTTGATCAACGGAATCCAATATACTCGCCATACGCTGATATCCATCTGATTATTAATCGACTCTATTATAGAGGCTGCCCGCCAGGAAAGGCAGGCGCATTTTCAACCAGAGCGACCAACCAGACAAAAAAAGTGAGGCCGAAGCCTCACTTATCTCATTGATTTTAAAATCAATAGCTACAGACAGACTTCCAGCTGCCATCGGTTGCCTTGGGCTCGCTGCTGGTCCACCAGTTCGCCTGCCACACTACCTTGTTATGGGTGATG
>NZ_CAWNZT010000159.1:42132-48048 GCF_963878965.1 Aeromonas sp. HMWF015
GCCATTGGCATGATCCCCCTGCGGCCAGCTCGGATAGGCCTTGTAGGCCGCCGGATTGACGTTCTGGCTGCTGCAGCTGGTGCCCGGATTCTCGCCGCCACCCGAACCCAGCACGGCCTCCGGCAGGGTTGGGAACTCGGCCTTGAGACCAATGGTCTGGCTGCCGCTGATGATGCGCATACCGCTCGGCACGCCAGCGGCGGGCAGGTAGTAGGTCATGGCGACTTCAATCTCGGCCCCCGGTGTCAGAGTCTGCCAACCCGGCAGGTTCATGGCGACCTTGTGGAAATCCTTCTCATTGGCAATACCTTCCGAATTGTCGTTGCCACCGCTCTCCACCACTTTCAGCCCCATGCCACTCTGATCCGTGATGGTGTCAGAGGTGGAAGTGGGCACCAGAAACTCGATGCGCGCGCCGCCCGGAATAGTCTGGGTCGACTTGTTGACCAGCTTGAGTTTCGGGTTGATCGGGTAGTTGGAGTCCCCTTCCTTGAAGCCGGAGAGGCTGATCTGGATGTCGAGCTGGGCGCTCGGCGCGGCCAGATCGTTTTGCTTGGTGTTGTACGGAGTTGCCTTGGCAAACTTCTCATAAGCCAGGGTGGTCAGGGTACTGCCCATGCCGTACTCGTTCTTGGCCGGATCGAAGGCGTAATCACCCGCCATCTCCCAGAACATCACGCCACCCAGACCGCGCTTGATGATGTAGTCGAGCTTGTAGCCCATGGACTCTTCATCTTCGGTTGAGAGGAACACCTTCTTCTCTTCATTCCACAGCCAGGGCGCGTGGGCCTTGTCATCGTAGTAACGCACATACTTGCCCTGCATCACGTGAGCCGGATTGTTGGGATCCAGACCCCAGGCAGTGCCATAGCTCGGCAGCGTGGTGATGCCGAGGCTGGCCGCGTGCTCCAGGTTTTTGGCATGCCACATGGGCACTGCGCCACCGCCGATCTCTTTGCCGTTCTTGTCGAGATCATGCCAGATGTTGTCGATGCCGACCGCCCCGTTGCCGCACGGAATGGTGCTGCCACCTGTGCCCGGCTGGCACTCGTTCTGGCTCGGAAGGGCTGCCTTGCCACCCAACCCATGACTGCCACCGCTCACCCCCTGCCAACCGCGGGTGTAGTAGGGCACGCCAACGTTGATCTTGCCAGCCGCCAGCGCACCACGGAAGTAGTGGGCAGACCAAGCGGCGTTGAGGTAACCGATACCGCCAAACTGGGTCTGGGTATAGACGCCCCAATGGGAGAGCTCGGGGTCGGCATTGTTGTCGAACAGGGCAGCGTTGTGACCGACAAAGTGGTTCCAGGCACCGTGGAAGTCATAGGTCATCAGGTTGACGTAATCGAGGTACTGGGTGACCTGGAAGTTCTCCATCCCGCGCAGCAGATAGGCAGAAGCCGGTGAGGCGATGGTCAGCATATACTTGCGGCCATCTTCGTTACCGGCGTTGTCGAGCCGCGCCCGCAAGGTCTTCATCAGCACCTCGTAATTGGCAAACAGCTTGGCCCGGCACTGGTTGGAGAGCGGGAAATCGTTGGGGTTGCCCGCATCCTTCATCGAGGTGGGGTATTCGTAGTCGATATCGACCCCGTCAAAACCGTACTGGCGGATAAAACTCACCGCCGAGTCAGCCAGGGTGTTGATACCGGCAGTATTGACCGAGCAGTCACCCTTGGTAGTGGCGGTGTAGAAGCCGCGGGTATCGGCCCAGCCGCCGACCGAGATGAGGGTCTTCACGTCCGGATACTGCTTCTTGTACTTCGACAGCAGGTTAAAGTGGCCCTTGTAGGCAAATTCAGGATCCATCTCGGCACCCGGCACACCATCCCAGGTCATCTTGGTGGCAGCGTCGTCCACCTTGACCTGATGGGTCTGCTCATCCACCGCCGCGAAGGCGTAGTTGATGTGGGTGATCTTGTTCCACGGAATATCGCTCACCAGATAGGCGGGCAGGCCGTTCTTGCCGGTGCGCCAGGAGGTGAAGTAGCCGATGACCCGGCGGGCATGGTCATCCCCCATGCACTCGTAACCATCCGGGCGATAGACCTGGCGAATGTCACAAGAGAGGTTGCCACCGGTGGGCGGCAGCGCGGCCTCCTCGACATTGACGGTCACCGCCGCCGACTCGCCGCTCAGATTGGTCTTGTCAGTGGCCACCAGCTTGAGGGCGGCACTGCCTTTGGCATCCGGTGTCCAGTTCACCTGCCAGGGGGCAGTGGTATCTTCGCCCACCTTCTTGCCGTCGACATAGAGCTCGACTTTGGCCACATCGTTGTTGGCATCTGTGACGTTGCCGCTCACCGCCACACTGCGACCCAGCGTCACCTTGGCTCCATTGGCCGGGCTGCTGATGCTCGCCTTGGGCGCCTCGGGCGCCACCACGGCGGCGACGTTGAAGCTCGAATCCGCCTCGCTCAGTACCTTGCCATCTTTATCCAGCGCGCGAGCCTTGAGGGTATGGCCTCCCACTCCGGCGGCGCTCCAACTGGCACTCCAGGGCGAGGCGCTCGCCGTGGCCACCAGCTTGCCGTCGACAAGGTATTCCACTTTAACCAGCGCCGTCACCGGGCCGCTCAGGCTCACCGCCAGCGCCACGCTGGCTCCTTCGTTGAAGCTGGCACCGGCAGCCGGTGAGCTGACGGCTACGCCGAGCGCCGGAGGGGGCACCTCGCCACCATAGGGCTTCCAGGCATCTGCCCAGACCACACCTACCCCCGGCTCATAGTGATAGGGGGATGCCCCGCACCAGCCTGAATAGGGAAATTCTTTGCACTCGTAGAGGGCACCGACGTTGCTGACGATATCGCCAGCCTTGTAGGCAGTACCGGATTTATAGGCGGGATAAGCGGCCTGAGCCCAGGCGGGCGCAGCCGCAAGGGCGACCAGCATGGCAAGCCTGCTGGGTCTGAAGAGCTGTTGCATATTGTTATCTTCCTTGTTTTGTCTTGGCTTGGTCACCAAGGCAAAGAACAATCGCAACCTGCATGATGGGCGCAGACAACTGGCAATGGACCTGCCACAAAAACCACCCCTCACCCAGGGAAACCCCGCTATCTGGATCCACGATCGAGACCGGAAGCATTGCGCCCCGACATCACTGCCGGTTTGCCCTTTACCTGGGTTCCGTGAGGAACGAACCCAGTATAGGAAGGCGACAAGATCCCCTCAATCTTTATTCTCAAAGAGAATTATCCCCTGCCACGAAAGCGTCATGATCACAGGGTTAAAATTGATTAAATTATCAACAAAATCATATCGTTACTGGGATCATAAAAACGCTTTCCCGCGCCTTCCCAGATTCATTTAATGTGCGTTGGCTCACTGGTATGACATGCCAGAAATGTGACAATGCGCGCCCTTGGTCAACGAGCCAAGGCTATGGAATCACTGGCAAAAATAAAAAAGGAACACCTATGAAAGGTACTCGTACCCTGCTGTCGCTGGCCGTGGGGCTGGCACTTGCATCCTCAGGCGCCCATGCGGCATTTGTCTGCCCGTCCGATCCGGCTCAACTCACTCCCATCCCGACCATTCAGGGCACAGGCTCCGCCAGCGCGCTGGCCACCCAGACCGTGACCGACAAGAACGGCAATGTGACCGGTAAAATCAGCCCGGGCACCTTCAACGTTCGCGGTATCGTGACGACGCTGGGCCAAAGCCTGACCAAGGGGTTCTATCTGACCGACCCGGTGGGCGATGGCAATCCAGCCACCTCTGATGGCATCTTTGTCTATCTGAACGACAAGGACTTCGCGACCAAATATAAAGACATCAAACCGGGGGCTGAACTCTGCCTCGAAGCCAAGGTCGAGGAGTACTACGGCGGTACCCAGCTCAAACCCACCTTCGAATCCAGCAAAGCCCGCCTGCAAGTCACCGCACAAGGGCTGAATGTGCCGACCAGCGTACTGCAGGTCAATGAAGGGGAGACGCTGGCGCAAGCCCTCAATCGCCACGAAGGGATGCGGGTACGTCTCGACAGCAGCAGTGACCTGCACCTGACCCGCAACTACGGCTTCGACTACAAGGTCTATCGCAACAACGTAGAGTTGGCCCACAAAACCCCACTGATCAAACCGACCCAACTCCATGTCGCCAACAGTGCAGATGCTGTCGCGCTGGCCACCCAAAATGGCAGCAACCGTCTGGTAGTCGAGTCTGATTACAAAGCACCGGATGGCGTACTACCCTGGTTCCCGAGCTGGGATGCCGATCAGGGATATCTGCGCATCGGTGATCAACTGACCGGGCTGGAGGGGGTCATCGTATACAACAAGGATGCGTTCCGTCTGGTGGTACCGAGCGATGTCACCCTGACTGCCGGCGCCCTGCTGCGCAGCCCTGAAGAGGATCGTCAAGACGCGCCGGCTCGCCTCGCTGGCAGCGATCTGCGGATCGGCAGCTTCAACGTACTCAACTACTTCACCAGTCACTCCAGCATCGGCGGCGCACTCAATATCCTGTGCAAGGATCAGGCGGATGCCGACAACGCCAAAGGTTGCAACCGGGGTGCCAAGAGCCAGCCCGAGTTCGAGAAACAGCGCACCAAGATCGTCAATGCCATCACCGCAATGGATGCCGATCTGCTCGGCCTGATGGAGATGGAGAACAACGGCTTCGAGGATAACTCGGCCCTCCACAATCTGGTGACCCGCCTCAACGAACAGCAGAAGGATGCGAGCAAACACTACGCCTATGTGCGTCTGCCGGTCACTGCACTTACCGATGGCAAGTTCTTCGGCGGCGACGCCATCATGGTGGCGATGATCTACCGTCCTGCCCTGCTCACCCCCAGCGGAGATGCCAGCGTCATCAAGCTGCCGGAGCAGCGCTACACCACTGGTGGTGTGGCCAAGACAGCCGGTCAGCGCGATTCTCTGGTTCAGACCTTCACCCTCGCCAAGAGCAAGGAGCCGCTGACGCTGGTGGTCAACCACCTCAAATCCAAGGGGTCAGGCTGCTACGAAAATGGCGATGGCAAGACAGAACCGGCCGACCTGCAGGGCAAGTGCACCGAGTTCCGGGTCTCTGCCGCCAAGGTGCTGGGTGAGGCGGTCAGCAAACTGCCGGGCCAGGTGCTGCTGGTGGGCGACTTCAACTCCTACGCCAAGGAAGATCCGATCCGAGTACTGACCGACTACAACCCGGCCACCAGCGAACGGAAGATCGTATCGGCCTCCCACACCTTTATCGGTGAACAGTCCTATGAACAGCTCGGTCGCGAAGTGACTCGCAGCTACGGCCTGATCGATCTCAACGTCAAATTCAACAAGGAGAAAGCCATCTCCTACAGCTACGACGGGGAGCTGGGCACCCTGGACTATGCCCTCGCCAACCCGGCGCTGGCCAGCAAGGTGGCTGGTGTCGCCGACTGGCACATCAACTCCTTCGAAAGCTCCCTGTTCGAGTACGGCAGCCAGTACACCGGCACCCTGCTCAAGTCTGACAACCCCTTCAGTGCCTCCGACCATGACCCCATCATCGTCGACCTGAGACTGGAGAGCGATGCCACCAAACCTGACACCTCCTCAGGCGGCGGTGCACTGGGACTCGGCCTGCTGACCCTGTTACCGCTGGCCTGGCGACGTCGCCGTTAACCACAAGCGCATCTGAATAGTGCAAGCAAAGCCCGCGAGTCTCGCGGGCTTTTTCATTCAGGTCATTGGATTTACAAATGAAAGGCGCGGACGTATGGAGAAAACAAAAAGGCCACCGCGATGCGGTGGCCTTTGTATTTCTTGTAACAAGAATTTGGTGGAGCTACGCGGGATCGAACCGCGGACCTCTTGCATGCCATGCAAGCGCTCTCCCAGCTGAGCTATAACCCCGATTTGTGTGAATGACCGGCAGTCACTCTGAATTTGGTGGAGCTACGCGGGATCGAACCGCGGACCTCTTGCATGCCATGCAAGC
>NZ_CAWNZT010000160.1:0-1051 GCF_963878965.1 Aeromonas sp. HMWF015
CAGGAGATCAAGGACGAACTGGGGCTTAACTCCTGCCGTGTGGTCTACTTCTGGGCAGAGAAGTACGGCTGGCGGGATCTACTGACCGAAGAGGCGGTGGAGGATGCCATTGCCCGCCGGGTGCAGTCGCTGCTCGGGCGGGAGAAGAAAACCAGCGCCGAGATGGACGAACTGGATCGGCTTATCGGCCACCATGTCAGCCTCAAAGAGAAGGCCATCAAGTGGGCCGAGCGCCAGCAGGCCCTCAAAGCCCAACGTGAAGCAGGAGACGAACCCGCCCCGCCGCGAACCCCACGCGGGCGCGGTGGCCAGGAGGGCGGCCGCAGGGGTAAGGGCGGCAAGAAGGGCAAGAACGAAGTCAGCCACCTGACGGCCGATGACTTTGCCGAGTGGCTGGGCACCCTGTTTGGCTATCAGCTGCGCTGTCGGGAGGCCAAGAACGACCCGGCACTGCCGCGTACCCGCAACATCCTTAAATCCCGCCAGATCGGCATGACCTACTACTTTGCCGGCGAGGCGCTGGAAGATGCGGTACTGACCGGCGGCAACCAGATATTCCTGTCAGCCACCCGCGCCCAGGCCGAGGTGTTTCGCTCCTATATCTGCAAGATTGCCCAGACCTTCCTCGGCGTCACCCTGACCGGCAACCCCATCGTGCTGTCGAACGGGGCCGAGCTGCACTTCTGCTCCACCAACTCCAACAGCGCCCAGTCCCGCTCCGGCAACGTCTACATCGACGAGTATTTCTGGATCCCCAACTTCGAGAAGCTCTCCGACGTGGCCAGTGCCATGGCGACCCAGAGCCACTGGCGCAAGACCTACTTCTCGACCCCATCGAGCAAGGTGCATGAGGCGTACCGGTTCTGGACGGGGGATCGCTGGAAGGGGCAACGCCCGAGCCGGGTGGCCATCGACTTCCCGGGCGAAGATGACCTGCGCGATGGCGGCCGTGTTTGCCCGGATCGGCAGTGGCGTTACGTCATCACCATCGAAGATGCCATTCGGCTTGGCTGCAACCTCATCGACATCGAGGAGCTTAAAGACGAGTACC
>NZ_CAWNZT010000161.1:0-12842 GCF_963878965.1 Aeromonas sp. HMWF015
GCTCCTATCTGGTGGAGCACTATATCCTGCTGCCGCTGGATATCGCCTATCTGCGCACCCTCGCCTTTATTCTGGTGATCGCCGTGGTGGTGCAGTTTACCGAGATGGTGGTGCGCAAGAGCAGCCCGACCCTCTATCGCCTGCTGGGGATCTTCCTGCCCCTCATCACCACCAACTGTGCGGTGCTCGGGGTGGCGCTGCTCAGCATCAATGAGCGACACGACTTTATCCAGAGCGTGATCTACGGCTTTGGCGCCGCCACCGGCTTCTCGCTGGTGTTGATCCTGTTTGCTGCCATGCGCGAGCGTCTGGTCGCCGCCGATGTGCCCGCGCCGTTTCGCGGGGTATCGATTGCCATGATCACCGCCGGTCTGATGTCGCTAGCCTTTATGGGCTTTACCGGCCTTATCAAGATATAACCATGATCCATATTCTCTTTGCCATTCTGGTGCTCACCCTGCTGGCGCTGGCGTTCGGGATTATCCTGGGCTTTGCCGCCGTCAAGTTTCATGTGGAAGCAGACCCCATCGTCGATCAGCTCGATGCCCTGCTGCCCCAGACCCAGTGTGGCCAGTGCGGCTATCCCGGCTGCAAACCCTACGCCGAGGCGCTCGCCAACGGCGATCAGATCAACAAGTGCGTCCCCGGTGGCGAGGCCACCATGCGCAAAATTGCCGATCTGATGGGGGTCGAGCCCCAGCCACTGGGGGGCAGTGACGAGGCCGCCGTGCCAGTCAAAAAGGTCGCCTTTATCCACGAAGATCAGTGCATCGGCTGCACCAAGTGCATTCAGGCCTGCCCGGTAGATGCCATCGTCGGCGCCACCAAGGCGATGCATACCGTGATTGCCAACGAGTGCACCGGTTGCGATCTCTGTGTCGATCCCTGCCCGACCGACTGCATCGAGATGATCCCGGTGCCCACCACGGTCGATAACTGGAAGTGGGATCTCAATAACGTGCATGTTCCGGGCAAGATTCCGGTCAAGATAGTGGAATAAACAGCGGAGCAACCATGCATTCCTTACTCGAACGTATCAAAGCCGGCACGCTCTGGGACTTTCACGGCGGCATTCACCCCGCCGACAACAAGCTGCAATCAAGCCAGAGCCCTGTAGTAGACGCCGGTCTACCGCCGCGCCTCATTATTCCACTGCGCCAGCACGCAGGCCCCGCCGGCGATCTGCTGGTGCAGGTGGGCGACAAGGTCAAAAAAGGGCAACCGCTGACCCGTTATGCCAAGGGGCGGGTCGTCCCTGTCCATGCCTCCACCTCCGGCACCATCACCGAGATTGGCAACCACACGGTTGCCCACCCCTCCGGGCTCGGCGATCTCTGCGTCATTCTCACCCCGGATGGGGAAGATGAGTGGGGCGAGCGCAATGGCAAACCCGATTACTGGAATCTGGAGCGGAGCGAGCTGCTCGAGCGCATTCAGCAAGCGGGGGTGGCGGGCCTTGGCGGCGCCGTGTTCCCGACCCACAGCAAGCTCGATGGCCGCGGCCAGCTCACCGAGATCCTGATCGTCAACGGGCTGGAGTGCGAACCCTATATCACCACCGATGATCGGCTGATGCAGCAGTACGCCGACGAGATCATGGATGGCATCCGGGTGCTCAAGCACCTGCTCAAACCGAAACTCACCCTGATCGGGGTGGAAGACAACAAGCCCGAGGCAATCGAGCAACTGACCCGCCACGCCACCGATGAAGATGTGCTGGTCAAGACGGTGCCGACCAAGTACCCCTCGGGCGGTGCCAAGCAGACCATCGAGCTGCTGACCGGCCGTCAGGTGCCCAAGGGGGGCCGCGCGGTCGATATCGGCATCATGGTGCTTAACGTGGCCACCGTGTTTGCCATCAAGCGCGCCATTATCGACGGCGAGCCGCTGATCGAGCGGATCGTCACCCTCACCGGCGACAGCTTCAAAAAGCCCGGCAACGCCTGGGTGCGCCTCGGTACGCCGGTGCGCTGGCTGTTGCAGCGTTTCGAGCTGCAACCGGAAGCGGAGCAGCGGGTGATCATGGGTGGCCCCATGATGGGCTTTACCCTGCCCCACGCCATGGTGCCTGTGGTCAAGGCCACCAACTGCCTGCTGGCACCGACGCAAGCCGAACTGCCCGCCCCCGGCCCGGAGCAGCCCTGCATCCGTTGCAGCGCCTGCGCCGATGCCTGCCCGGCTACTCTGCTGCCGCAAGAGCTCTACTGGTACAGCCGGGCCAAGGAGTATGACAAGGCCGAGAAGCTCAACCTGATGGACTGCATCGAGTGCGGCGCCTGCGCCTGGGTCTGCCCGAGCGAGATCCCACTGGTGCAGTACTACAAGATCGCCAAAGACGACATTCGCGAAGCCCGCGCCGAGGCCGAAAAAGCCGAGCGAGCCAAGCAGCGCTTTGAGGCGAAACAGGCCCGTTTCGAGCGGGAGAAAGCAGCCCGCGAAGCGCGCCATGCCGAAGCTGCAGCCCAGCGCCGTCAGACCATGACGGCCGCAGGCGGGGAAGATCCGGTGGCAGCGGCTCTCGTCCGCATCAAGGCCAAGCAGGATGCCCCCCTCACAGCCATTACCGCCACCGCCGAGGGCTTGCCTGACAATAGCGCCGTGATCGCCGCCCGCGAAGCCCGCAAACGGGAAGCGGAAGCGCGCCGCGCCGCCAAGCTGGCGGAGAGCGCAAACAGCGACACTTCCGCCGCAGCGCCGCAATCCACCGAGGCGGTTGACCCCGCCAGCGATCCCAAGAAAGCAGCCATCGCCGCCGCACTGGCCCGCGCCAAGGCCAAGAAAGCCGCTCAGGCTGGCGATAGCGCCGAGCCTGTGGCTGCCGAAACCGCTGCTGCCCCTGCGGTAGTAGATGCTGATCAACAAAAGGCAGAGGTTGATCCGAAAAAAGCAGCGATTGCTGCCGCCATCGCTCGTGCCAAGGCCAAGAAGCTGGCCCAGCAGAGTGACAGCGCTGAGGGCGATCTGACTGCAAATGCTGACACCAGCGAAACAGCTGCCACCCAAAGCGATGCGCCATCTGCTGCCAGCGAAGCGGTCGATCCCAAGAAAGCCGCTATTGCTGCCGCCATCGCCCGGGCCAAAGCCAAGAAGGCGGCCCAGCAGGGTGACAGCGCTGAGGGCGATCTGACTGCAAATGCTGGCACCAGCGAAGCGGTAGCTACGGAAAACGAAGCGGTCGATCCCAAGAAAGCCGCTATCGCTGCAGCCATTGCCCGCGCCAAGGCCAAAAAGCTGGCCCAGCAGGGCGAAAGTGCCGGTGCTGAAGGTGCGCAGAGTGAGCCAGCTGCCAGCGCACAGACCCGCGACGATACAGTAGCCAAGGGCGAAGTAACCACCAGCCAAAGCGATACAGCAGTAAGCGAAGCGGTCGATCCCAAGAAGGCCGCTATCGCCGCAGCCATTGCGCGGGCCAAAGCCAAAAAGCTGGCGCAGCAGAGCGCAAGTACCAATGCTGAGGTAGCAAGTACCAGTGCAGAGGTAGAGAGTGCCGCTACTCAGGTAGACAGGGCCGAAACTGAGGGTGAGCGCGTATCGGCTGAGCCGATGCAAAGCGATGCAGCCAGCAGTGAGCAACCACTTGCCGTCACTGCCGCGCCTGAAGGAAGCGCCCCTGCGGCTGATGCCCCGGTTGATCCGAAAAAAGCGGCCATTGCAGCCGCGGTGGCCCGCGCCAAGGCGAAGAAGCTGGCGGCCGAGGCAGCCAGAGCCGCCGGGACCGCCGCTGAAGATGCCCCGTCAGCCGACCGAACAACCACAAGGTAATCGACAGACTCATGTTCAATATTGCGACTGCGCCGTTTGCCCATAACCGCAAACAGACCCGAACCCTGATGCTGCTGGTGATCCTGGCCTGCGTGCCGGGCTTGCTGGCCCAGACCTGGTTCTTCGGCTGGGGCTCCTTTATCCAGATCCTGCTGGCGTTGGTGACCGCGCTGCTATGCGAGGCGCTGGTGCTCAAGCTCCGTGGCCGCGCCATCAAGCCTGCCCTGATGGATGGCAGTGCGGCGCTCACCGCCGTGCTGATCGGTCTCTCCCTGCCGCCGCTGCTGCCGTGGTGGATGCTGGTGGTGGGCACGGCCTTTGCCATCATTGTCGCCAAGCACCTTTACGGCGGACTGGGTCAGAACCTGTTCAACCCGGCCATGGTCGCCTATGTGCTGCTGCTGGTCTCCTTCCCGGTGCAGATGACCAGCTGGCTGCCGCCAGAGAGCGTGCGCGCCTACAGCCTCGGCTTTGGCGATGCGGCGTCGGTCATCTTCACCGGCTTTAGCCTCGACGGCTACAGCATGGCCCAGCTCAAGCAGGGGGTGGATGGCCTCACCATGGCGACCCCCCTCGATACCCTGAAAACCGGCCTGACTCAGGGGCTCACCACCGGCGAGATCCTGAGCGGCCCGCTGTTTGAGGGTTGGGGCGGAATCGGCTGGAGCTGGGTCAACCTCGGCTACCTGCTGGGCGGCCTGTTCCTGCTGCAACAGAAGGTGATCAACTGGCGCATTCCCACCGCTATTCTCGGTGCCCTGCTGGCGGCCTCCACCATCGGCTATCTGGTGAGCCCGGATGCAACCGCCACGCCCATGTTCCATCTCTTTAGCGGCGCGACTATGCTGGGGGCCTTCTTTATCGCCACCGATCCGGTCAGCGCCTGCACCACGCCACGCGGCCGACTGGTCTATGGCGTGCTGATCGGGGTGCTGGTCTACATCATTCGCCGCTTTGGCGGCTATCCGGATGCGTTTGCCTTTGCCGTGCTGCTGGCCAACCTTTGTGTGCCGTTTATTGACAGCCTGACTCGCCCGAAAGTGTATGGAGCCCGTCGCCAATGATGTTTCTGCCCTTTTCCCCCATCACAGCTGACGGAGCCCGGACATGTTAAAGAGCATGCGCAAGAACGGCCTTATTCTGGCGATGTTCGCGCTGGGCTGTACCGCGCTGGTGGTACTGACCAACGAGCTGACCAAGGATAAAATCGCTCACCAGCAACAGCTGGAGAAGCAGCAGACCCTCTCGGTATTGCTGCCGGAGGGGAGCTATGACAACGATCTGGTGGCCAGCTGCAAGCAGGTGACCAGCAGGAAGTATCTGGGCAGCGATCAGCCGCAGGCTCTCTATACCGCCAGCAAGAATGGCGTGGTGACCGGCTATGCATTGGAGGCGATCGCGCCGGATGGCTACAGCGGGGCGATCCGCATCGTGGCGGGCTTTGATGCCAAGGGCACCATCACCGCCGTGCGCGTGCTCGCTCACAACGAGACCCCGGGCCTGGGTGACAAGATAGAGCTGAAGAAATCGGACTGGATCAACAGCTTTGCCGGAAAATTCCTGACCCATGACAACGAGCCCCAGTGGGCGGTGAAGAAAGATGGCGGCGAGTTCGATGCCTTTACCGGCGCCACCATCACCCCGCGAGCCGTGGTCAAGGCGGTGAAGAACCTGCTTAAACTACAGCAGGAGCAACCCGAACTGCTCAGCAACGCCCCGGCTTGCCCGGCGGCGAACTAACGGAGTCGAGCCATCATGAACCAGATGGAACAGATTGAAACGGGCGCAGCCCCGATTGCCGAGCTGGAAAGCCGCAAGGGCGAGCTCAAGGAGCTGATGAGTCAGGGGCTGTGGAAGAACAACCCCTCGCTGGTGCAGGTGCTGGGGCTCTGCCCGACCCTCGCCGTCTCCTCCACCTTTACCAATGCGCTGGGGCTGGGCCTTGCCACCATGGCGGTGCTGGTCTGCTCCAACCTCGCCGTCTCGCTGGTGCGCAACTGGGTGCCGAAGGATATTCGCATCCCGGTCTATGTGATGATCATCGCCTCGCTGGTGACCAGCGTGCAGCTGCTGATGAACGCCTACACCTATGGCCTCTATCAGGCGCTCGGCATCTTTATCGCCCTCATCGTCACCAACTGCGTCATCATCGGCCGCGCCGAGGCCTATGCCTCCAAGAACCCGCCGCTGCTGGCGGCCCTCGATGGCCTGATGATGGGCCTTGGTTTTACCCTGGTGCTGCTGGTACTGGGCGGCATGCGCGAGATCATCGGCATGGGCACCCTGTTTGATGGCGCCGAGCTGCTGCTGGGCGAGTGGGCCAAATCCCTGCGCATCGAGCTGTTCCACGCCGATGCCAGCCTGCTGCTGGCGATTTTGCCGCCGGGCGGCTTTATCGGGCTGGGGCTGCTGATCGCCGCCAAGAACGCCATCAACGACTGGCGGGACCGCAAACAAGCCGCTACCGTGGCCCACTGCAACGTTGCCCCGGCTCGCGTCCGGGCGACCGAGCTATGATCGGACGCAAGTCATGAACAACCAGAAACGCAGAGAGATCCTCGAGCGGCTGCGGGAAAACAATCCCCACCCCACCACAGAGCTCAACTTCAACTCGCCGTTCGAGCTCTTGATCGCCGTGCTGCTCTCGGCGCAGGCGACCGATGTCAGCGTCAACAAGGCGACCGACAAGCTCTATCCGGTGGCCAACACCCCGCAAGCGATGCTGGATCTCGGGGTGGACGGGCTCAAGGAGTACATCAAGACCATTGGCCTCTTCAACACCAAGGCCGAGAACGTCATCAAGACCTGCGCCATCTTGCTGGAGCGCCACGGCGGCGAGGTACCGGAGAATCGCGAAGCGCTGGAAGCCCTACCGGGCGTCGGCCGCAAGACCGCCAACGTGGTACTCAACACCGCCTTTGGCTGGCCCACCATCGCCGTCGATACCCATATCTTTCGGGTCTCCAACCGTACCGGTTTTGCGGTGGGCAAGAACGTGGATCAGGTGGAGGAGAAGCTGCTCAAAGTGGTACCCGCCGAGTTCAAGCTGGATGTTCACCACTGGCTGATCCTGCACGGGCGTTACACCTGTCTGGCTCGCAAGCCCCGTTGTGGTTCCTGTATCATCGAGGACTTGTGCGAGTACAAAGAGAAGGTCTATCCCGAGAACTGACCGCCTCGCAACCGAGATTGAAAGCAGTACACATCACCAACCCGGAGAACTGAGCAATGAGAATTCTGCATACCATGCTGCGTGTCGGCGATCTGCAACGCTCCATCGACTTCTACACCCGCGTCCTTGGCATGAAGCTGCTGCGCAAGAGCGAGAACAGCGAGTACAAGTACACCTTGGCCTTCGTCGGCTACGGTGACGAGAAGGATGAAGCGGTGATCGAGCTGACCTACAACTGGGGGGTGAGCGAGTACGAACTGGGCTCAGCCTATGGCCACATCGCGCTGGAAGCGGACGACATCTACGCCACTTGCGATGCCCTGCGCGCCGCCGGTGCCAAGATCACCCGCGAACCGGGCCCGGTCAAGGGCGGTACCACCGTCATCGCCTTCGTCGAAGATCCGGACGGTTACAAGATTGAACTGATTGCCAAGAAAGATGCCGGTACTGGCCTCGGTGACAGCTTCTAAGCAGCCCTAATCCCGCAGCCGAATGGCAGGATCAAAAAGAGCGCAGATGCGCTCTTTTTTGTGCTTCTCTGACCGGAGACGGCGCTAGATCTCGCCATTGCGCCCCATGCTGATGACCACTCGCCGGTTCTTGGCACGACCCTGTTCGGTTTCGTTGGAGGAGACATGCTGCTTCTCGCCATGCCCCTCCACCGAGATCTTGCCGGGATCGATCCCCAGATCGACAAACACCTTCTTGATGGCATCGGCCCGCTTCTCGGAGAGTTTCAGGTTCGGCCAGCGGCCGCCATAGCTGTCGCTGTAGGCGTCGATCACCACCACGTCGATGCTCTTGTCCGCCTTGATAAACTCGCTGATCATCGCCAGCCGCCGCTTGGAGGGGATGGAGAGCTGATCGCTGTTCTTGTCGTAGGTAAGCACGCTAAAGGCGATATCGTTGAAGCTGTAGGGCAAGAGCCCGCTCAGACAGTCGATAAAGGCCTGATACTTCACCCGAAAGTTGACCGACGAAAGCGACACCCGCACCGCGCGGTTCTGGCGATACCAGTCCCGATACTGGAAGGTCGGCATCCGCCCCCCCTCCAGCTCGTCGAGCATGGTCCAGGCAGTCTGCCCCTCCACCAGCCCATCGAACTGCTGATAGAAGCGCAGTTGACTCACTTCTCGCCCGGCTATCCCCGGGCGCCATACCGGCGGCATGATGCCAAGGCTCACCGTCTGGGTCTGGGCCTGTGGCCGCTTGCCCTTGAGCTCGAAGTCGAGGTTTATCTTGCGCCCTGCACGGCTGACAAAGGCCCCCGTTCCCCAATTGGGAATAGGGTGCTCGAGGCGACACTCAATCTGGGTATCGGAGGTCAAACGCCAGACGGATTGATCCAGACCGGCACCAAATTCGGTGACCCCAGCCTGTAACTGCATACTCACGGATATGCTGACCAACCCCAACACCCAAGCGTTCAATTGCTTGTCCTCCACACGATCTCACAAGAGATATCGGCGGCAAGAGGCCAAGCTTTAGCGACAAACTGCAAAGGCGTGCCGTTGGTGTGGCAAAGGCTTGCCCCCAGCGGCAACCGACCGCAAGCGACGCCTATTCCCCCCTCTTAGCTCCGTGCCAACCGGCAGGAAGCTCGCTACAGTAAAACCAGGGCAACCAGACGCCGCTTATCGGGAACCACACTCATGCACCGCTCTTGCTCCTCTTTATTGCAGATGTTGTTGCCAATGCTGCTGGCGCTATCCGGCAGCGCCGTCAAGGCCGCAACACAGGATCAGGAGTGGGCACAGGAGCGCGCCAATGCGGTGCTTTCGCTGATGACCTTCACTGTGGTGCCCGACATCACCGCCAGCAACCTCGATATCGGCAGCGGCACCAATCAATCTGCCGCCCTTAACATGACCCAGATCGGTGGCGGCGCCACCATGAGCGAAGCCGTGCCCATCTATCTGGAAGGGGCGATCGGCTTTAGCCGCTACGATCCCCAGTTTGTGGTGAGCAACGGCACCGAGAGCCGCACCCTCCCGACCAAATGGAACAGCCTGACCGCCTCTGGCGGGATCGGCTGGGATATCGCCCTCCATGAAGACCCGCGCGGTGGCCACTGGGTGCTGCGCCCTATCGCCAACGTCTCGCTCGGTACCATGGCCAGCGATCTGCGGATCGGCAACTGGCTGCTGGAGCGCACCAAGGGCTACTCGCTGGATTTTCTCGATGGTGGGCAGCTCAATATGTACGGACTAGGGGGCTCGCTGATGCTCGACTACGAGCTCTTTTCAAAGGCGCAGGATATCGATATCGAAGTGCGCTACTCCTACCAGCACCTGCAGAGCTTTGGCGGTACCTCGACCAGCGTCCGTGGTCACGCCGATGCGGAGAACCTCGGTCTCTATCTGCGCCGCCGGGCCCCACTATTCCACTGGACCCTGCTCGACAGACCGGTGCGCTATGTACTGGAAGGGGCCCATACCGCATATCTGGGGGAGCAGCGGGGGTTGCTTGGCTTTGACTCCCTCAACTCTATCGGCGCCGGTCTGGAGCTGGACAGCAGCAAGTACGACATCATGGTCACCCGCACCCGGCTGGTTGCCCGCTATATGTTCAGCCACAACACCAGCGGTTATTCCATCGGGTTGGCTATGAGTTTCTAAGTCGTTATTTTGTGCCTGCCAATCGATGGCAATCAGGTCGAACCAAGCCACAGCACCGCATCCTGTTCGATTGATAATCCCGAAACCGGCCTTGCCAGACACCCAGGCCCGCCAAGGGGCTTTTTTGCACCTGAGATTTACCATCAACCACAGCCCGCCCCGAAAAATCCAGCCTTGTCACAGAGTTAGTGCAATCTGTCACATATTCCTTTTGATGGAATGGGTAGAATGGCTCAGTTTGGCCCCCATCATCCACATAGAGCCACGATGTCGATTGCCAGCCGCACTGGCTGGGTGATCACGGCGCCCGGAATGGAGATGGCCTGCCGAGCGCCAGCCAAGTATTTGCGCCACCAGTTACACCACAGGGATAGAGATTTTTGCCATGGCCAAGTTTTTGAATACCAGCGCAACCAACTATTTTCTTGAAGAACTAATCAAAGATGCCAAAGAGCGTCTGATCCTGATCAGCCCCTTCCTCAAGCTCAACGACAGGATCAAGGAGCTGCTCACCGACAAGAACCGCCTCAAGATCGATGTGCGGATCGTCTATGGCAAAAGCGAGCTGCAACCGGAAGAGATCAGCTGGCTCAAAGAGCTCACCTATATCCGCACCAGCTTTTGCAAAAACCTCCATGCCAAGTGCTATCTCAATGAGGAGATGTGCATTGTCACCAGCCTCAATCTCTACGAGTTCAGTCAGGTCAATAACAACGAGATGGGGGTATTGATCCAGCGCTCGGAAGATCATGACCTTTATCGTGATGCCTATGATGAGGCCCAACGGATTATCCGGGTCAGTGATGAAGTCCGCATATCCCTTGAACGGGTTGTCAGTGAAGCCGAAACCCAACAGCCTTCTGCTAACGAAAATGAGCCAGCCACTGAAAAACTGACCTCATCCAAACTGGCACAGAAATGGGGGATCAAAACCAATGAGTTGCTGGAAAAAATGGTGACTCACGGCTTGCTTGAGCTGCGTGACAGCAAGCATTACCTCACTGCCAAAGGAAAAGAGGAAGGAGGGGAATTCAGAATGAGCCCCAAATTTGGCCCTTATTTCCTCTGGCCAGAGGCCATGAATCCCCTCTAATCCACTGACTGGATAAATGTGAAATGGACTTCACACCCGTTATTACTGCTCTGCTGGGCCAGCTCTGGTATCTGCTGCCCCTGTTGTTGATTGCCACCCTGATCAAAACGCCCAAGTTCAAAGGGATGGTTGGGGAAGCATTTATCAACTTGGGCATCCGGCTCTTTCTCGATAAGCGGGAATACCACCTGCTCAAGGATGTGACGCTGCCAACCCCGCAGGGCACTACCCAGATCGACCATGTGATCGTCTCGCGCTTCGGGCTGTTTGTGATCGAGACCAAAAATATCAAGGGGTGGATATTTGGCAATCCGGCCCACAAGAGCTGGACCCAGCAGATCTATCGCCGCAGGCATACCTTTCAAAATCCGCTGCGCCAAAACTATCTGCACCTGATGACGCTCAAATCCTTGCTGGGTCTTGCGGATCATCAGCTCCATTCGATTATCTTCTTTATTGGTGACTGCACCTTTAAAACCCCGATGCCGGATAACGTGATGAACCGCGGGCTTATTCACTATATCAAGGGAAAAACCACGCCGGTGTTGACCCCTGCCGAGGTCACTCGGGTGATCGACACCATCCAGCGGGGACGACTGGCCGCCAATTGGCAGACCCATAAACAGCATGTCGCGCAGTTGAAAGCACGTCACAGCGAGGTTCCCCGCCCGCCTTTATCCGTAGCTGCAATGCCTGTGGTCAATCAGGTGGTGAACGCCGCGCCAACCATCACCGAATCGCTCACCCAAGCAAATCCACTATGCCCCAGATGCGGCAACCCGATGGTATTGCGTACCGCCAAACGGGGGGATAACCGAGGCAATCGGTTTTGGGGATGCAGTGGATACCCCAAATGCAGATTCATTGTAAATCTCACGGGGAACAGCAAGGCATGAACTGCCACACAAGGGGAAACTCACTCTGACATCAAGGGCGGCCAATTGGCCGCCCTTGATGTGTTTCTTAGCGAATCGTCGCCATCTGCCGCACACATCGCTGCTCTCTGTCATCCACCCGCTTGGCAAACCAGGCGGTGGTGAGGTTGCGGGTGATTTTGGGGCTCTTTAGCTGAATGCCGGGCAGGATGGCGCGGGGCAATCTCTTGCCCGCTTGCTTGTCGGCCAGGGTAAAGATGCGATGGTAGAGATCGGTCTCGGCAAATGCGGCGGTATCCCCTTTGCGCAGGCTCTGGTGGATCGCCTGTTTGCTCATATTGACCCGGTTGGCGAGGGTGTAGACGGCAAGCTCGGTGTTACCCGGCAGATCCGAGTCATAGCGGATCAGATCCCCGTCCAGCGCCAGAGTTTTGCCACTCAAACGGCTGACGGCGGCCTGAAAGGCGGCATTGCGACTGGCGTACCAGCCGGCGTTGAAATCGGCAAAGCGGTAGAGGGTATCCGGGTAGTCGGCGGGATAACCGAAGATATGCTTGGTGCCAAACCAGATGCCGCCGCGACGGGTAAAGACTTCGTGGCGGATGGAATCCTTGATTGGATAGGGGTAGCCACGGGCGTTGGCCTCGGCAAAGGCGATGCTCACCTGCATCGGGCCACCAGTATGCACCGGGTTGAGGTTGCCAAACAGCGTCTTGCCCATCGGCAGCATGCTGATCATATCTTCGAAGATTTCACTCATCTCCCGCTCGGTACGCAACTTGTCGATCCGCTCGGCGTAGCTCTTGCCGGTAGGCGAGTTGATGGAGAGCGCGGCCCGCACCATAAATTCGGGGATCAGCAGCTTGGCTGCCCGTGAGTTGATCTCTTTCCAGGCGATCTTGCCAAGGCCCGGCACTACAGGGTCGGCCTGATAAGTGGCTTCCTGCTCCGCCACCGCCAGCACGCTACAGACGTTGTGATCATTGACCGTCACCCCCTGGGTGGTGAGCGCCGTCACCACGTCGCTGGCCCACCCCTGTTTGTCAGGCACCTGACGGGGCAAGAAGCGCACGATGCGGCTCTTCATATCCGCCGGTTTGCGCGGCTGCATGGCAGGCGGCGTTTTGGGGTTGCTCACGCTCGCCTCTTTGGCAGGCGCGGAGGCGGGATCACTGGCACAACCGGCCAGCAACAAGGCAGAGCAGAAGGCAAGAAGACGACAGGAAGGCAAAGCGGTCATAAGCATGTCCATTTTTTGTTGGCCCGACAGGCAGCGCCGCTGGCACTGCACTGACAAGCAAAGTGGGGCCATTGTAGAGGAT
>NZ_CAWNZT010000161.1:12852-27614 GCF_963878965.1 Aeromonas sp. HMWF015
GCCCGCTTTTACCACCCCACGCGCCATCCGTTGTCTGCGATGCGGAACTCATGACCTTCCTCAATGGCTCACCCGGCCCGAACCGAACGCTTAGCGACAGATAAAAAGAAACCCCCGCCATCGCTGGCGGGGGTTGGTCGTCTGGCAAGTTGGGCTGATGCCCGCTGCAAACTCTTAGCGGTTTTTCACCTTCTGGTGCAGCTCCTGCACCGAGTTGACATTGGCGGTGGCATCCACGCTGATGGCCATGCAGGTGGCAAACGCCTCGTTCATGGTGGTGGTATACGCCACCTTGTTCTGCAAGGCGGCGCGACGCAGCTGCTTGGAGTCCTGGATCGCCACCCGCCCTTCGGCGGTGTTGACGATGTAGGTGTACTCGCCATTCTTGATGCGGTCGAGAATGTGCGGGCGACCTTCGTGCACCTTGTTGACCAGGCGCGGGTTGATGCTCGCCTCACCCAGCGCGACGGCTGTGCCGTGAGTGGCATCCAGCTCGTAGCCCAGCTCCAGCAGCTTGGCAGCCAAGTCAACCACCTGCGCTTTGTCGCTGTGACGCACTGACAAGAGGGCACGACCCTCTTTCGGTACGGCGTGGTTGGCACCCAACTGCGCCTTGGCATAGGCCTCGGCAAAGCTGCTGCCCACTCCCATAACCTCACCGGTAGAGCGCATCTCCGGCCCCAGCAGCGGGTCAACTCCTGGGAACTTGGCGAACGGCAGTACTACTTCTTTCACCGAGTAGTAGGGCGGGATGATCTCTTTGGTGAAGCCCTGTTCTTGCAGCGACTGACCGGCCATCACACGAGCGGCAATCTTGGCCAGCGGGGCGCCGGTCGCCTTGGAGACGAACGGCACGGTACGGGCGGCACGCGGGTTCACCTCGATGAGGTAGATGTCATCGCCCTTGACCGCGAACTGCACGTTCATCAGGCCGATAACGCCGAGCTCCAGCGCCAGCTTGCGCACCTGCTCGCGGATCTCGTCCTGAATCTTCTTGGACAAGGTATAGGGAGGCAGGGAGCAACCGGAGTCACCGGAGTGGATACCGGCCTGCTCGATGTGCTCCATGATGCCGCCGATGACCACGTCGGTGCCGTCGCAGATGGCATCCACGTCCAGCTCGGTCGCATCGTCCAGGAAGCGGTCCAGCAGTACCGGCGATTCGTTGGAGACGCTTACCGCCTCGGCAAAGTAGCGACGCAGATCCTGCTCGTCATAGACGATTTCCATGGCCCGGCCACCCAATACGTAGGAGGGGCGAACCACCAGCGGGTAGGTGATACGCTCGGCCAGCAGCACGGCCTGCTCCAGCGCGGTGACGGTGCCGTTTTCCGGCTGCTTGAGGCCGAGGCGCTCGACGGCAGACTGGAAGCGCTCGCGGTCTTCGGCGCGGTCGATGGCATCCGGGCTGGTACCGATGATCGGCACACCGTTGGCTTCCAGTGCACGGGCCAGTTTCAGCGGGGTCTGGCCACCGTACTGAACGATGACGCCCTTGGGTTTTTCGATGCGCACGATTTCCAGCACATCTTCCAGGGTCACCGGCTCGAAGTAGAGACGATCCGAGGTGTCGTAATCGGTAGAGACGGTCTCCGGGTTACAGTTGACCATGATGGTCTCGTAACCGTCTTCTCGCAGGGCCAGCGCCGCGTGCACACAGCAGTAGTCGAACTCGATACCCTGACCGATACGGTTCGGGCCGCCGCCGATGATCATGATCTTGTCGCGGTTGCTCGGGGCCGCTTCGCACTCCTCGTCATAGCTGGAGTACATGTAGGCGGTGTTGGTGGCGAACTCGGCGGCGCAGGTATCTACCCGCTTGTAGACCGGGAAGATGTTGTGGCGGGCGCGCAGTTTGCGCACTTCCCCTTCGGCCACACCGAGGATCTTGGCCAGACGGGCATCGGCAAAGCCTTTGCGCTTGAGGGCACGCAGGAAGTCGGCATCGAGACCGGCCATGCCGCGCTCTTTCACCTCTTCTTCCAGCTTCACCAGGTCTTCAATCTGTACCAGGAACCAGGGGTCAATCTTGGTCAGCTTGAAGATGCCATCCATGGAGAGACCGGCGCGGAACGCATCGGCGATGTAGAAGATACGGTCGCTACCGGCGTCCTGCAGCTCGTGACGGATGCGGGTCAGGGAGTCCGGGGCATTGAGGTCAACCATGGGGTCGAAGCCGGTTTTGCCAGTTTCGAGGCTGCGCAGCGCCTTGTGCAGGGACTCCTGGAAGTTGCGGCCGATGGCCATCACTTCACCGACCGACTTCATCTGGGTCGTCAGACGGTCGTTGGCACCAGCGAATTTTTCGAAGTTGAAGCGCGGCACCTTGGTGACCACGTAGTCGATGGCCGGCTCGAAGGAGGCCGGAGTGCGACCGCCGGTGATATCGTTCATCAGCTCGTCGAGGGTGTAACCGATGGCGAGTTTGGCGGCGATCTTGGCGATGGGGAAACCGGTCGCCTTGGAAGCCAGCGCAGAGGAGCGCGACACCCGCGGGTTCATCTCGATGATGACCATGCGGCCATCTTTCGGGTTGATGCCGAACTGGACGTTGGAGCCGCCGGTTTCGACACCGATCTCGCGCAGCACCGCCATGGAGGCGTTACGCATCAGCTGGTACTCCTTGTCGGTCAGCGTCTGGGCTGGCGCGACCGTGATGGAGTCACCGGTGTGGATACCCATGGGGTCAAAGTTTTCGATGGCGCAGACGATGATGCAGTTGTCGTTGCGATCCCGCACCACTTCCATCTCGTACTCTTTCCAGCCGATCAGCGACTCGTCGATGAGCAGCTCTTTAGTCGGCGACAAGTCCAGACCGCGCTCGCAGATCTCGACGAACTCTTCGGTGTTGTAGGCGATGCCGCCACCCGAGCCGCCCATGGTAAAGGAGGGACGGATGATGCAGGGGAAGCCGACCATCTGCTGCACGCCCCACGCCTCTTCCATGTTGTGGGCGATGCCGGCACGCGGGCACTCGAGGCCAATGCTGCGCATCGCCTTGTCAAAGCGGGAGCGGTCTTCGGCCTTGTCGATGGCGTCGGCGGTGGCACCGATCATCTCGACACCGAACTCGGCCAGCACGCCATGCTTCTCCAGTGCCAGTGCGCAGTTGAGCGCAGTCTGGCCACCCATGGTGGGCAGGATGGCGTCCGGGCGCTCTTTCTTGATGATTTCGCGCACCACTTCCCAGGTGATGGGCTCGATGTAGGTGGCGTCTGCCATCTCCGGGTCGGTCATGATGGTGGCCGGGTTGGAGTTGACCAGAATGACGCGGTAGCCCTCCTCGCGCAGGGCTTTGCACGCCTGGGCGCCGGAGTAGTCAAATTCGCAGGCTTGGCCGATGACGATGGGGCCGGCGCCGAGGATCAGGATGCTCTGAAGGTCATTACGTTTTGGCATGAAACTCTTTCCTCTATTTCTTAGGCGCGATACTGCTTAATCAATTCAATAAAGTGGTCAAAAAGACCGGCACAGTCGTGCGGGCCCGGGCTCGCTTCGGGGTGCCCCTGGAAGCTGAAGGCCGGACGGTCGGTGCGATGGATACCTTGCAGGGAACCATCGAACAGGGAGACGTGGGTGGCGCGCAGGCAATCCGGCAGGCTGTTATCGTCTACCGCAAAGCCGTGGTTCTGAGCGGTGATCATGACGGTGTTGTCATCGAGGCTCTTCACCGGATGGTTGGCGCCGTGGTGGCCAAACTTCATCTTGACGGTCTTGGCACCGGAGGCCAGACCCAGCAGCTGGTGACCCAGACAGATGCCGAATACCGGCGTGTTGGTATTAAGGAAAGCCTTGATGGCCTCGATGGCGTAGTCGCACGGCTCGGGGTCGCCAGGGCCGTTGGAGAGGAAGATGCCATCCGGGTTCATTGCCAGTACCTCGGCGGCCGGGGTCTTGGCAGGCACCACGGTCAGGCGGCAGCCACGGTCAACCAGCATCCGCAGGATGTTGCGCTTGACGCCAAAGTCATAGGCTACCACGTGGTATTTCAGCTGGTCGGCATCCGGGGTGACATGCCCCTTGCCAAGCTGCCAGCTCCCTTCGGTCCAGTTGTACGCTTCACCAACCGTCACCTCTTTGGCCAGATCCATCCCCTTCAGACCAGGGAAGGCGCGGGCCTGTTCGAGAGCATAAGCTTCATCGACCTGTTTCCCGGCCAGAATGCAGCCAGCCTGAGCGCCTTTCTCGCGCAGGATGCGGGTCAGTTTGCGGGTGTCGATGTCGGCGATGCCAACGATGTTGTGAGACTTGAGGTATTCGGAGAGGGATTGCTGATTGCGGAAATTGGAGGCAAGTATCGGAAGGTCCCGGATGATCAATCCCTGAGCATGGATTTGACTGGACTCTTCATCTTCGCTGTTGGTGCCGGTGTTGCCTATATGGGGGTAAGTGAGGGTGACTATCTGACGGGAATAAGAGGGATCGGTGAGGATTTCCTGATAGCCCGTCATCGACGTATTGAAAACCACTTCACCAACGGAACATCCCTCGGCGCCTATCGACACGCCTTTGAACACAGTTCCATCTTCCAGCACTAGCAATGCAGTGTGATTCAAGACAACCTCCAGTTATTTAGCTTTAAATTCAGCAATTTACCTGGGTGTTGCGGGCTCGGTTCCGGTCTTGGACAGGACTCGAACCCGGCAGATTTCTGGCAAATTGGGCGCATTCTACTTAAAAAAAGTGGCATTTCAACGTCTTTTCTCAGATGAAATGCATCTAAATTCAATAAAAAAGCAATATTACCCATTATCTATGCACTCAGTCGCTTTGCAACCCCCTCCCGCGAAAGAAAAGGAAAAACCACCATCAAAAGATGCCGCCAAGCCAGCGATAACGACAAAAACAAACAAAAAAACCAATTAAAACAATGGCATTTATTTTTACACAAAAAACATTAATGACAAATTTAACGCTTTTACGATGACAAGAGTGAACGTGAAAAACGGAAAACGTTTTTCTGCGTTTGAATTTTTAGTCTTTTACAGTCCGTGTAAAAAAATGGCTTTATCCGCCATAAAGATGCTCAAATCTGTTACCTGGTGATGACATTCAGGAAGGGAAAATCTGGCGGATAACGCAATAGTGTAATTTATAAGGCATTCAGATAAAAATTGCAGGCAGCGCGTCTTTTTACACAAACTCTGGCTGACTAACAGCAAAAACCCCGGCAAGCCGGGGTTTTTCACTGGGGTAGCAGTAGTACGAAAGTGCCGCTCAGAGGCATCACTTGAGATTGAGCACATCCTGCATGTCATAAAGACCGGCCCCCTGCTGACCAAGCCACTTGCCCGCCCGCACAGCACCGTTGGCGAAGGTCAGGCGGCTGGAGGCCTTGTGGCTGATCTCCACCCGCTCGCCTATATCGGCAAACATGACGGTATGCTCCCCCACCAGATCGCCGGCGCGAATGGTGGCAAAGCCGATAGTGTTGCGATCCCGCTCGCCAGTGATCCCCTCGCGACCATAGACGGCGCACTCCTTGAGATCTCGGCCCAGCGTTTTGGCGACCACTTCCCCCATGGAGAGGGCAGTGCCGGATGGCGCATCCACCTTGTGGCGATGGTGGCCCTCGATGATCTCGATGTCGGTGTAATCCCCCATCACCTTGGCTGCCTGCTCCAGCAGCTTGAACACCAGGTTGACCCCGACCGAGTAGTTGGAGGCGAACACGATACCGATCTGCTTGCCCGCCTCTTTCAGGGCGGCCTTGCCTGCATCGTCAAAACCGGTGGTGCCAATCACCATCTGCTTGTGGTGGGCCAGCGCAAAAGCCAGATTGGCCAAGGTCACCTCGGGGCGGGTGAAGTCGATGATAAGATCAAACTCGTCACGCACCTTGTCCAGACTGTCACTGATGGCCACACCCAGATGGCCCAGCCCATTGAGCTCACCGGCATCGAGACCTATCACCGCCGAACCCGGCCGCTCCAGCGCAGCCCCGACCACTACGCCATCGGTGTTGGTGATGGCCTCCAGCAGCACCTTGCCCATACGACCATTACAGCCCATCACGGCCACACGGATCGGATTGTCCATCTCCACCCTCTCATCTCTTTTAATTATGGAAAGAGACCGTTTTACCAGCCCGCGCCGGGTTTGAAAAGCCATGATGCCACCACTCCTTGCTGCGCTCGCCAACGGCAGCGCACACTGGCTGGCCAAGAACTTCCTTTTGGTCACAGGCCGTTTTTCATCGTCTCACTCCATCATTTGGCAGACCGGGTGCCATCTGATAGGTTCGAACGAGTGAAATGCCAGCATAAGCAAAATCAGGGCAACGCCCGTGTCGATATCAAATGAGGTGCAAGGATGAGCGCTGTATTACTGTTTGCAGTGGGGTTGGTATCACTGACCTTGATCATGCTGGCCGCGGCTCTGCTGTTTGGCGGGCCGAACCCGGCACCGGCGATGGCCAGCATCAACGACCCTTTCAAGGGGAGTGACTGGAGCAATATGTCACCCCTCTCAAGATACCCGGCGCGTGACAGCACACAGTTGGCCTATCGGCACTATGGCGCAAAGGAGCACGCAGAGAACAACAAGGTCAAGGGCAGCGTGGTACTGGTTCACGGCTCTTCTGCCAGCAGTCAAAGCATGCACAAGATGGCGAGCGCCTTTTCGCAAGCGGGATACGACGCCTACGCCCTCGATATTCGCGGCCATGGCGCATCGGGCGACAAAGGCACCATTGCCTACATCGGTCAGCTTGAGGACGACCTGGACGATTTCATCAAGTCGGTGGCTCCCGGCAAGCCTGCAACTCTCGTCGGCTTCTCGTCAGGGGGTGGCTTTGTCCTGCGTGTTGCTGGCAGTGCGCGACAAACCCTGTTCGAGAGCTATCTGCTGCTCTCCCCCTATCTCGGCCCCACCGCCGCCAACTACCGGCCCAACAGCGGTGGCTGGGTGCGTGTCGGCTTGCCTCGCCTCATCGCCCTGAGCATCCTCAACGGTTTCCATATTTCCGCACTCAACCATCTGACCGTGCTGAACTTTGCCCTTAATGATGAAGCGAAATCCCTGCTGACCCCCTCCTACTCCTTCAACCTTGCCTCGAACTTCCAGCCGGAGCGCGACTATCAGCAGAATTTGCGCAATGTGAACGCCCCTGCGCCGTGATCGCGGGTGCAAATGACGAGGCCTTCCAAACTGATCAACTTGAACCTGAGTTAAGACGTCTCGGCATCTCCTGGCCTGTCACCCTGCTGCCCGGTATTGGCCACATTCCGCTGACGCTGGAACAGGATGCTCTCGCGACAGCCGTTCAGGCGGTGGATAAACTGACACAGTAACCACACAGCCTAGGTCTTGTGTCCACGCGTTCTGGAAATATCCGTACCATGCTCACGTAGAGATAGAGAGAGGTGCGGCTGACGTTTGGCAGCGGGAGAAATCCCCAAGATGGCATGCAGAGATCTTATCGTTTACCTCTTTCCTTTATTAAAGGCACGCGATACCCCCAGATACCCGCGGACTGCGCCAGAACGGCAATGAATAATAAACAGCGTTAACTTCTTTTTCCGAATATTCTCTGGATATCTCAATAACACCAGAATCATCAAATAAAAACACCTATCCATCTGGACGTCTATCTTGACCAAGCGAGGTTGACTCACTACTGTGGGCACCCCAATGCGGCAGGATGCCCGCCCTGTTTTCCCCCTATCCCTATCCGATACAGGTACAAAGCAGTTCATGACAGGAGGTCATTGTTCAATTTCAGAGGAACACATGATCCAGACTCAACCCAGTGCCAAGGCCTTGCTGCCACTTCTGGTTTTTCTCGCACTCTTTATCGGTACCGGTACCTGGCTGACCCTGCAGGGGGTCGAATTCGCCTTCTATCAGCTGCCCGCTCCGGTTGCTGCCCTGCCTGCGGTGATGCTGGCCCTGTTGCTTGGCAAAGAGAGCTTCAACAGCAATCTGGAGACCTTCTTCAAGGGGGTCGGCCACAGCAATATCATGGCGATGTGCCTTATCTATCTGCTGGCGGGCGCCTTTGCCAGCGTGGCCAAGGCCACCGGCGGGGTTGATGCCACCGTGGCGCTGGGTCTCTCCCTCATTCCCGGCTGGGCGCTGTTGCCCGGGCTGTTCCTCATCTCTGCTTTTATTGCTACCGCTATGGGCACCTCCATGGGCACCATAGGTGCCGTGGCGCCGGTCGCGCTGGGCGTGGCGCAGGCGGCCGGTATCGATCCGGTACTGATGGCGGGAACCATTCTCTCCGGCGCCATGTTTGGCGATAACCTCTCCATCATCTCCGACACCACCATTGCGGCCACCCGCAGTCAGGGGTGCGAGATGAAGGACAAGTTCCGCGAGAACTTCAAGATTGCAGCCCCTGCCGCCATCGCGGTGATCCTGCTCTATCTGACCCTGGGCTCAGTGGGTGAATCCCCTGCCAACGGCAGCGCTATCGAGCTGTTCAAGGTGATGCCTTATCTGCTGATCCTGGGGCTGGCGCTCGCCGGAGTGAATGTGTTTGTGGTGCTGGGGATCGGCATTCTGGCCGCTGGAGTGGTGGGCATGATCAACGGCTACGCCATCGGTCAGTTCAGCAAGGATATCTATCAGGGCTTTACCGGCATGCAGGAGATCTTCCTGCTCTCCATGCTGATCGGCGGTCTCGGCGCCCTGATGGAGCGTCAGGGTGGTCTGGCCTGGATCAGTGAGCGCATCAGCGCCCTGATTGCCCGTTTCACTCGCGACCACAATGGTGAACAGAACGAGAAAGCCGCCGAGCTCGGCATCGCCGGGGTAGTAAGCCTCACCAACCTCTGCACCGCCAACAACACGGTGGCTATTATCGTCGCCAGCAAGGTAGCCCGGGATCTGGCCGAACACCACGGTGTCACCCCGCGCCGCGCCGCCTCCATGCTCGATATTTTCTCCTGCGTGGTACAGGGTCTGATCCCCTGGGGCGCACAGGCGCTGCTGCTGGGATCCATCTTCGCCCTGTCGCCGTTGGCGGTGGTGAGCATGAGTTTCTACCCGATGGCACTCGCGGTAGCGGCACTCATTGCAGTGTTTGTGAAGCACCAGATGCGCGGCAAGGCTGACAAGTAACAGGATAACGTCCATGCGTTTCTACACAGGATTAGCGCTCGCGGTAGCGGCGCTGATTGCCGTGTTCGTGAAGCACCAGATGCGCGGCAAAGCTGACAAGTAACAGACCAGACGCTGACGCGCCGACATGCCGTCAACAGGGGCCACACCCTGGCCCTTGTTGACTCACTATCGGATCCGCCAGCATTTATCCCACCGTTCCGGGCATCAGCCGTCCGGGACGGGGTTTCCCTGCCCCCCTTAACGTCAAGAGTGAATGTGCTAAGGTAGAGCGCGTTCAAGCCATCGATGCGCAGCTATACCAGAGGTTCCCCATGCATGAGTCCCAACCCGAACGTCAATCCCTGCGCCAACTGGTTCGTCAACGCCGCAAAAATCTGAGTCCGGCCGAGCAGCAGGCGGCGGCCCAACAGCTGCTGGCCCAGTTCAAACAGCACCCCGAGATCCTCGCCGCCAAACGGATTGCCCTCTATCTGGCCAATGACGGGGAGATCAACCCCCTGCCCACCATCCACTGGCTGTGGGCCCAGCACAAAGAGGTCTACCTGCCGGTGCTCCACCCATTTACCCCGGGTCACCTGCTCTTTTTGCGCTATACCGCTACCAGTCCCATGGTGCGCAACCGCTACGGCATCGAAGAGCCGGAGCTGGATATCCTGCAGGTGGTGCCCCACAGCACGCTCGATCTTATCTGCACCCCGCTGGTCGCCTTCGATGCCCAAGGCAATCGCCTTGGCATGGGGGGCGGCTACTACGATCGCACTCTCGCCATCTGGCATGAGCACAAACTGGGCCCCAAGCCACTCGGTCTTGCCCACGACTGCCAGCAGGTAGATGCCGTCCCGCAAGAGGAGTGGGATGTGCCGCTGCCCCAGATCATCACCCCGAGCCACTGCTGGCGCTTTGAATAGGCTGTTTTTGGCCGGTAACCCCGGCTTTGTGCGCGCAAACGCAGAATAAACAGGCAAACGATTTACAAAGTCCCTCTTTTTGCCCCGGAACGTGAGCAACAAGGTCGCGACGGGGTACAGGGTTGGATATAATGCGCCCGCTTTTTTCTTAAGGAACGATCATGACTCAAGATGAAATGAAGAAGGCGGCCGGTTGGGCTGCGCTCAAGTATGTGGTTCCCGGCACCATCGTCGGGGTGGGCACCGGCTCTACCGTCAACCACTTTATCGACGCGCTGGCGACCATGAAGGACGAGATCAAGGGGGCGGTATCCAGCTCCGTGGCCTCTACCGAGCGCCTCAAGGGCTTCGGCATCACCGTATATGATCTCAACGAGATCGACGCCCTCTCCGTCTATGTGGATGGCGCCGACGAGATCAACGCAACCCGCGACATGATCAAGGGCGGTGGCGCAGCCCTGACCCGCGAGAAGATCGTTGCCGCCGTCGCTGACAAGTTCATCTGCATCATCGACAACACCAAGACCGTCGACGTGCTGGGCCAGTTCCCGCTGCCGGTGGAAGTGATCCCGATGGCCCGCGAATACGTGGCCCGCGAAATTCGCAAACTGGGTGGCAACCCGGTGTGGCGTGAAGGCGTGGTCACCGACAACGGCAACCACATTCTGGATGTGAAAGGCATGGCCATTACCGACGCCAAGGCGCTGGAAGTACGACTGAACGCCATTGTTGGTGTGGTCACCAACGGCCTGTTCGCCGCCCGCGGCGCCGATGTGGTCCTGATCGGTACGCCGGACGGCGTGATTACCCAGTAATCCCGACACCGGCAGCACAGTGCAGTGGTATTCTCCCTAGCCCGCCAACGCCACTCTGCCAGCCCTGACGCAGCAGCTGCGTTGATTGAGCTCCGGGATGGAATATGACCCAAACATTGCACTCTGAATAAATGACGGCGCCTGATGGCGCCGTTTTTATTTATCCCTCAACAAGTTGCATACGGATGTTTACAACATTCGTTGATAACTTCAAAGAATTTGACTTTCGTCACAAATATTCCCTCTCCCAAACGTTTTTGCTACTTTACGGTTTTCTTCGCACACCAAATCTGCACTTACGTTTGCACATACAGAGGGATCGTCATGACTGCCAAGTTTTCGTTGGACAAGGATAAAATCAAGGTTCTGCTGCTGGAGGGGGTTCACCCCAACACCGTAGAGACCTTTCGTGCCGCAGGTTACACCAGTGTGGAGTATCTCAAGACCTCGCTCTCCGAAGAGGAGCTGATCGAGCAGATCCGCGACGTCCATTTCATCGGGCTGCGCTCCCGCACCCAGATCACCGAGAAAGTCCTCGACGCCGCCAACAAGCTGGTCGCCATCGGCTGCTTCTGCATCGGTACCAACCAGGTCGAGCTGGAAGCGGCCCAGATCCGCGGTATTCCGGTCTTCAACGCACCCTTCTCCAACACCCGTTCGGTCGCCGAGCTGGTACTGGGCGAGATCCTGCTGCTGCTGCGCGGCATCCCCGAGAAAAACGCCAAGTGCCATCGCGGCGTGTGGGAAAAACTGGCCAACCGCTCGGTGGAAGCGCGCGGCAAGAAGCTCGGCATCATTGGCTACGGCCATATCGGCACCCAGCTTGGCATCATCGCCGAGAGCATCGGCATGAAGGTTTATTACTACGATATCGAGAACAAGCTCTCGCTGGGCAACGCCATCCAGGTGCCAAGCATGGTCGAGCTGCTCAATATGTCTGACGTCATCAGCCTGCACGTACCGGAGACCGCCTCCACCAAGAACATGATCGGTGCCGAGCAGCTGCGGATGATGAAACCGGGCGCCATCTTCATCAACGCCGCCCGCGGTACCGTGGTGGATATCGATGCGCTGGCTGACGTCATCAAGAGCGGCCATATTGCCGGCGCCGCCATCGACGTCTTCCCGGTCGAGCCCAAGTCCAATGACGAGGAGTTCCAAAGCCCGCTGCGTGGGCTGGAGAACGTCATCCTGACCCCGCACATCGGTGGCACCACCCATGAGGCGCAGGAGAACATCGGGCTGGAAGTGGCCAACAAGCTGGTCAAATACTCCGACAACGGCTCCACCCTCTCCGCCGTCAACTTCCCGGAAGTGTCGCTGCCGGGCCACAAGGGCTCCAGCCGCCTGCTGCACATTCACCGCAACCAGCCGGGCGTGATGAACCAGATCAACCAGATCTTCGCCGAAGAGGGGATCAACATCGCCGGTCAATACCTGCAGACCAGCAGCCATATCGGTTACGTGGTGATCGACGTGGAGACCGAGCACAGCGAGAAGGCGCTCGCCAAGCTCAAGGAGATCAACGGCACCATCCGTGCCCGCATCCTCCACTGATAGCCCCTTATCTGCGCAGCAAAAAGCCCGTCATGATGACGGGCTTTTTTATGAAGCAGAACCTAAAGGCAGCGTAGTGGCTTACCACCACCCCAACAGGTTGCGGCCCACCAGCGCACCCCATACCAGGGCGTTCAGGGCCAGCGCGATAAAGACGGCGGCAGAGCCCAAATCCTTGGCGCGGCCGGAGAGCTCATGATGCTCGGAGCCAACCCTGTCTACCACAGCTTCAATGGCGGAGTTGAGGATCTCGACGATCACCACCAGCCAGCTGATGACGATAAGCAGCAGGATCTGGTTGAGAGAATCCCCCAGCCAGAAGGCCAGCGGCATCAGCAACAGGATCAGCATCAGCTCCTGCCGAAACGCCGCCTCGTTAATCCAGGCTGACTTGAGCCCCTTCATGCTGTAACCGGTTGCGTTGATGATGCGGGTGACCCCGGTTGCCCCTGGCTTTGCCACGCTATCTACCTCATTTGGAATCGATTTTGGCCTCACATCCTATCAGAGCCCCCCAAGGTTTCAATCAGGGGACTTTTGCTTTATTTTATCTCTTTGCTTTTTCGCCCCTTGCGGCTGACACCACCCACTCGAGACTTGAGTTGTATGTCCATTCACACAGATGAATTGCGCACCCGTCGCCTGGAGTCACTGATCACTCCGAGCGAGCTTGCACACGCGTTTCCGATCACCGATACCATTGCCCAGAATCTGCTGGATGCCCGTCGCGAAGTGGAAGCCATTCTGGCCGGAGACGATCAGCGCCTGCTGGTCATTGTCGGCCCCTGCTCTATCCATGATCCCGCTGCTGCTCGCGAGTATGCCCAGCGCCTCAACGCCCTGCGCGAGCAGTATAAAGAGAGCCTCTGCATCGTGATGCGCACCTATTTCGAGAAGCCGCGCACCATCGTCGGCTGGAAAGGGCTGATCAACGATCCTCGCCTCGATGGCAGCTTCGACGTCAACGAAGGGCTGAAACTGGCGCGCAAACTGCTGGTCGACATCAACGAGATTGGCATGCCAACCGCCACCGAATTCCTCGATATGGTGACCGGCCAGTATATTGCCGACCTCATCACCTGGGGCGCCATCGGCGCACGTACCACCGAATCCCAGGTACACCGCGAGATGGCCTCCGCCCTCTCCTGCCCGGTCGGCTTCAAGAACGGCACCGACGGCAATACCCGCATCGCCATCGATGCGGTGCGCGCCGCCCGTCACAGCCACATCTTCTATTCGCCGGACAAGGACGGCAAGATGACCATCTACCGCACCGCCGGTAACCCCTTTGGTCATGTGATCCTGCGTGGCGGCCACCGCCCCAACTACGACACCGCCAGTGTCGATGAAGCCTGTGAAGCGTTGGCCGATGTGGGCCTGCCGGAGCGTCTGGTGGTCGATTTCAGCCACGGCAACAGCATGAAGGATCACCGTCGCCAGCTGCTGGTGGCGCAAGATATCTGCGATCAGCTGCGCCGCGGTCGTACCGGCATCGCCGGCATCATGGCAGAAAGCTTCCTGGTGGAAGGGCGGCAGGATGTGGAGAACGGCTGCGCCGCCACCTTTGGCCAGAGCATCACAGATGCCTGCCTGTCATGGAACGATACCGAAACCCTGCTGGCGATGCTGGCAGAGGCGTCGCAGGTGCGCCTGAGCAAGCAGGCTTGAACTGCGGATAAAACCAAAGGGGCCGGTATTTTTGATACCGGCCCCTTCTTCTTGCTGTCGGCCGATGACGCTTCGCTAATCGGCCCTACATGCGCCCTCTTTCCTGTACACCCTACTTACAAACTGGGCATAAACCACACGCGCCCCGCCGCTTCGATGCGGTCGGTGCGGATCTGGAATACCTGTGCCAGCAGCGCCTCATCCACCAGCTCGACACCCCCTTCGCGCACCACCGAGCCCTGTTGCAGGCAGAGAATGCGGTCGGCCCAGTCGATGGCCAGATTGATATCGTGGATGGCGAGCACCACCAGCAAGCCTTGCCCGGCCAGGGTTTTCAGCAAGCGCAATAGCGCCAGCTGGTGATGCAGGTCGAGCCCCGCCAGCGGCTCGTCCAGCAGCAGCACCTTGCTGGTCGGATTGAGGCCCGGCCACACCTGCAGCAGGGTGCGGGCAATCAGCACTCGCTGCTGTTCACCGCCCGACAACCGGCTGAAATCACGAGCCAGCAAAACTTCCAGCTCCAATGCCTCGCACAGAGCATTTATCGCCTTGTTTTGTCTGGCGGGCGCAACCGTCTCATCGAGCCCGAGGCTCAACACCTGAAACACCGGAATATGAAACAGCTGGGGCTGACGTTGGGGCAACATGGCGCGCTGTTTGGCAAGCTCTGGCCAACTCATGTCAGTAAGCACTTCCCCCCCCAGCAGCACTGTGCCATCGGGGGGTAAAATCCCCGCCAGCGCCC